>JAUVIT010000105.1 GCA_030592605.1 Bacteroidota bacterium | reverse complement strand
GTGATTAGTATTGATCCCGGCAACGGAATGGAAACAGCTCAGCATGCACTGGATATGACCATGCCGCTTTCCTCCTACAGCGACGAGCAGGGAAACCTGGTGGTACTGGGATATGATTTTGTGACCCGCTCCTCATGGATATCAAAATACAACAGCAATTTCCAACTGCAACGTAGCAACAAATTGCCTGTAAATACCGACCTGGAGTACCTGGTTCAGCGCCACCTGAACAAGACCGGACAGGACTATCCCTTCTTTATCGGGGCCTACAGCAACACTTCTGGTAGCGGATATTTCGTGAACTGCTTCTACAACTATACCCTGCGTACTGTGTTCCTCGATATCTCCTCCCTTGCGGCCACTGGCGATATTTACTCATTCCAGATCGAAGAAGGAATTTCTTCCTTAATTCAGAAATCGGGAGCTCTTTTTGGGCTCACCAGTTATTACGAAGGAAACAATTACATCATGGCCGGTACTGAAATTGACGTACTGAGCAGTGGGAATATCAAAGATCTTCCTGCAGAGCCCCTGTATGAACTCACCTACCGGGCTGCAGTGATGGCCGGATCCCTTATCACGGATGAGGATCAATTTGCCCTGTATCTCTCACAGACCAACGATAACTCCCTGGTGGTCTATCAATATGACCTTGAAACGGATTCTCTGGTAAACACCCTTACAAGGGAGTTTGACGAGCGGGTCGAGGTGCGGGATTTTATCCAGACCTCTGATCAGGGCATTGCCGTTTTAGCTGGCATCTATACCCTGGGAAAATACAAGCGTCCCCTGCTCCTCAAGATGGACCCGGGCCAGTTTGTCCCGGAAGATTAAATTATAGCTTTAAAAAGCTACCGTGCATCCGCTTTCCGCGATGGATCATTTGCAGGTGATACATCCCCTCTTTCAGGTCCGACACATCCAGGGTAGTGGCATTGGGACCAAAAACTCCCTCCTGCTGCACTGATATAAGTCTTCGCCCGGCGCCATCAATGACATGCAGACTAAGAGCTCCTCTATACTCCAGGTTGTACTGGATTTGAAGCATGTCCTGTACGGGATTAGGATAGATGTGCAATGAAGTTGGATTCTTTCCCGGGCTATAAGCGTGGGTCCCGCCAATATCAACAATGGGCAATCGGGTATCAACCCATTCGCTAAAACCGGTATCGATCAGCGCCTGATCATCTCCCTCAAACCAGTCCTGAATGATGGACGTATAGATCTGCCTGTAATCGATGTTATAGACCAGGTTATAATTGTGAAGATCTTCAGGCTTCAGGGATGGATTTACCCCGTATATTCCATTGTTCAGCTGGGTCCCAAAAACAAAGACCGGAGTGGCTGTTCCATGATCAGTTCCGTAACTATCATTGGATTTGGCCCGGCGACCAAATTCAGTAAAAGTGAGTGAGAGTACCCGCTCATCGATTTCAAGCTGGTTCAGGTCATCGTAAAAGGCCTTCACCGCTCCGGACATATTATAAAGCAATGCGGCATGAACGCCCAGGCTGCGATCATTCTCATCCACTTGCTCTACATGCGTATCAAAGCCCCCTATGCGACAAAGAAATATCTTGGTCTTTATGCCCCCCTTGATCAACCTGGCAATGAGCTTCAGCTGACTGCTCAGGTTATTGGCCCTGATGGGAGAAGCATATGGATAAACTTCGGGGTATTCAACTGTGGAATTGCTTCCGGCGTCATAAACGTCCTTCAGGCGGCCGGCATACTCGTTGGACTTCTTTTCAAACTCCATAATGTAACGGAGTTCATCTCCGGCATGGCTCTCGGGAAATGCGATGGGTGGATCAACACCCACACTGGAGATCAGCTCATAAAACTGCTCCGGACTTCCAATGTTGAGCCCGATGGGAATGCCGTTCTCCCGGTGAAAGGCCAGGGATAGGGTTCCACTTAGCTCAATCCCGATGGGATCCTCCATTGTTTCACTGGGATAGGCGTCGGGGTAGCCCGGATAGATATTATTCAGGTAGCGACCCATCCATCCTGAGTTATACTGGCTGCTTTCCGATTCGTCTCCTCCCATAAACACTACATCTCTGCCCCTGAAGTGGCTCAGGTTCATATCGGGATAACCGACGTTCTGAATGATGGCGACCTTCTCCTGGTCATACATCTCTTTAAATGCCAGCATATCGGGATGCAGTCCTACCTTTGCATTGTCATCCACCGTATTATCAACCTCCAGGTAACTCCGGGTTCCGGTATGCCTGATGGCAATGTTTGGTCTCAAATTATAGTAGTCGTCATACTGCGAGATGGGAATCAGGGTATTCAGCCCATCATTACCCCCATGTAACTGGATAAATACCAGCACCTTATCATTTGTACTATCCGCGGCAAGCTTTGCCATCTGGCTGTTCGCAGCCAGCAGGTTCATTGGAACTCCGCCCAGTGTTATCCCTGCAGCACTTCCATAGGCCACGTTCCTTATAAAATGTCTTCTTTTCATAGCCTTTAGTATATTTGAAATTCTGGTGTTTCGATTAAAGCAGAGAAAAGCCGTTCCAGCAGATTTCGAACCACAGTATCATCGCTTGAGCTCTCGTATGCGTTCCATTCCTGTGTCCACAATGAACGTGCATAAGCCTGATTCTCCGGATTATCGAGAAAGACTGTATAGAGGAAATAGTCATAACGCTCCTGGGTCAGTTCTATGGCATACAGGTTATTCACCAGAACATCCATAATCTCCACAGCATCGGATGGAACGCTTATATGTCCCGAGTTTTCCACCCAGTCAACAATATCAAGAACGAAAGTTCGCTCAGTCGCCTGGTCCAGGGTCTTCATCAGGATGCCCCCCATCTGGTACCTGTATGCCAGGGCATAGGTGGTTATCCAGTTCCTGTTATAGCCCGGCATCTGGTGATATGCCGGGTAACCAGCCACCTCAAAAGGTTCATAGAAATTGAGTCCCTGGTCCACCAGCTTCGAGACCACATAGGCCATATCCCCATAGAAGGTATCTGTACTGGTTTCTCGATCCTGGAACTGAATCGCAAACATTCTGCTTAGTCCGGTAAAAATATCAACAGGCGATTTAATCAGGGCCCCCACATTGTCATTCTCTTTCACTGCATCGTCTTCGTCATAGAAATGCTGGCTTTTCAAAAGTACAGTCAGCAATTCCACAATGCTGAAGTCATTGTCCACCAGTATCTGAGCCAGGGGTCCAATGATATCAGCTTCGGCCTCATCCGTAATAAAATGATAGACAAAGAAGCGATAAAGCTTCCTTGCAATGAAGCGACCAGTTTCCTGCTGAGAAAAGATCATGTCAATCAGCTCATCCAGTTCACCGTAGGACGCTTCCACAGTAGAAAATCCTTCCAACACTTCAGAAGATGAAATAACTGCATTCCCAAATTTATCACTAAAGGTTTTGTCGGCCGTGTCGTGTTCGGTGGCCAACTCTGTTGTACCATCTCCAGCCAGCTGAGACTCCATCTTACCAGCTGGTAATCCCGTATCAGGATCGATAAAACTGTAGGTTTCATCCAGCTCCCACCCCGTCAACACACGGGTAGCAGCTTTGATATCGTCCTCGGTATAATTAGTATAGTCCCCTTCAAGCACCTGCTCACCTCTGCCTATGCTGTATAGCTCGAACATCTCCCTGGCAAAATTCTCGTTGGGGGAATTCTTCTTGTTGGAATAACCATCCAGGTACCTGAGCATGGCATTGTCCACACAGATCTTTTTAAAAAGCTCCTTGAAACTACCATATGCGTAATGCCTGTACAGACAATTCTGATAATAGATCGCCTCACTCTGATTAATCTCGGTCCATCGTGCAGGCAGATGTGTATGCATGAACCAGGTAATTCGTTCTTTCAGCGTAAGCGGAGCTTTGCGCATCACATCCATGTGCCAGGCCTGAAAATACTCAAACAGCTGGTCCTGCTCACTGTTTCCACTCCCTGCCAGAGGAGGGCCGCTTACACCGGTGGGATCCACCCAGGTGGAGCCGGTCAGGAGATCGATTGGAGGCAGCGGGTTCACAGCCGTGTCATCCAACAGAAGTGCCAAAGCTTGCGTAGCAGTTAGCGCTGCAAACTGATCAATTTCTGGAATGGTGGGCCCAAAAGTGGCCCTGCGTAACAAATGGGCCGCACGTTTACGTCCCAATACGCCGGTGATTTCAGTCAGAGAAGCCATACGGTCAGGTTTTATACTAATACAAAACGCATACAATGCTGAATGGTTGCATTGAGTATGTTAAAAAAACGGTAATACAGATTCGGTTTGAACAGTGGCTCAGGTCACCTGATCACGGGTATTGGGATAATTTTCATAAAGCTTCTCCAGAATGATCTCTTTCATCTGCAGAATGGCCCGGTAAATATCCTCATACGTGGTATATAAGGGACTGATCCCCAATCGTATATTATTGGGCTCCCGAAAATCAGGGATTACCACACCATCTCCCACCCCCGGATCGGTGAGGGCTTTACAAATGCGATAAGCCTCGTCATGCTTCAAGGAGAGATGAGACCCCCGCCTTTCGCTAAGTTCTGGCGATCCCAGCTGGATTCCCAGATCTGTCAGGTTTTGCCTGACCAGAGAAAGCAGGTATTCACTTTGTGCCACACTTTTTTGCCTGATCGATTCCATCCCCGCCTCCAGGACTATATCCAGGGCAGGATCCAGTCCCGATAGGGAAATCACAGGTGGAGTTCCGGAGAGGAATTTCCGGATCCCTTCAGATTCCCTGTAGTTGAGATTGAATTCAAATGGATTCCGCTCCCCGAACCACCCCTGAATGGGATTTTCCAGTCGCTCCTGAAGTTCCCTTTTCACAAACAGGAAAGCAGGCGAACCCGGTCCGCCATTTAAATATTTATAGGTACATCCAACGGCCAGATCTGCTCCGGCCCTGTTCAGACTCACCGGAACTGCCCCTGCCGAATGGCTCAGGTCCCACAAAACAAGTGCATCATGCTGGTGGGCCAGCTCAGTTACACGTTCCATATCATACAAAAAGGAACTCTTATATGCCACATGTGAAAGGGTAATCAGTGCAGTGCTTTGCTTGACCATCCTGGTCAGCTGGCTCATATCTAAGGAGATTCCATCGGGCGATTTCAACAAGTTCAGCTTGTGTTTACCCCCTAATTGCTTTATCAAACCCTGCATGATATAGAGATCGGAAGGAAAGTTCATATCGTCCGAAATGATCTCTGTTCTGTCCTCCATAAGCTTTAAAGCTCCATAGGCCAATTTATAGAGGTTCACGGAGGTGGAATCTGAAACAATAACCTCATCGGGGTCTGCCCCAATAAGCTGAGCGATCTTCTTTCCCATTCGGGCTGATTGATCATACCAATGTTCGTTCCAGCTACGGATCAGATTCTTGCCCCACTGCTCCCTGATGACAAGCTCCATATGTTCCCCCGTTTTCTGAGGCAGGCGTCCCAAGGAATTTCCATCCAGATAAATCAGAGATGGATCATCGATCAAAAACTGTTTCCTGAAACGAGCCAGGGAATCAAGCCTGTCCAGTTCCCTTGCATGCGCAATGGTATTTAGATTATCCATATCTATAAAAGACTGGCAGCATCCTGATCAAGATACCACTCCAGGTTGCCCGAAGTCGGGTTGACATAAAAAGCCGGATACTCCATATGGCGCCCCTCTTTAAAAAATATATCCCTGATCACTCTTGCTTTTTCCTTGCCGGAAGCAATAAAAGAGACCCGCTTAGCTGCATTGATCACACCTCCACTAATGGAGATTCTTGGCTGAGCCGTGTCCGGGTGACTGGAGGCTATGCAGGGCGATCCGGCGGTCCATAACTCAATCTGGTGGGGAAAGACAGAGGCCGTATGTCCATCCGTACCCAGGCCCAGCCATACCCAGTCAAATACGGGGAATCCATTCTCCATGGGCAGCTGCTTCAGTAAAAGATCCCCATACCGGAGAGCCTCCCCGAGCGGCTTTTCTTCACCCCTTATATGGTGAATATGGACCTTATCCAGACCCAGAGGCTTAAGTAATACTTTCAGTGCACTGCCATAGTTGCTTTCAGGATCATCCTGTGGCACACACCTTTCATCTCCCCAGTATAAGTGAACGTTGGACCAATCGTCCCGGGTAGTTTGTTCCGCCAGCTGCCTGAATATGGCAAGTGGTGTCGATCCCCCCGAAAGCGCAATATGCAGTTTCCGTCCCTCATCCGAATACTTCTTCAGGGTACGTAAAAACTCACATATAAAAGCAGCTGTCAGGCTATCCTTCTCAGGATAGATATAGTTTCTCTTTCTCTCCATTACAATTCACAATAAAGGCCATCATCTGCCAGGTTTTTACTTGGACAACGCCAGCTATATTCCTCCCCCTCGATCATTTGATCGGCTATTTCCGGTCCCCAGGTACCACAGGGGTAGCCATGCAAGGGGATGCTCTTATCATCCTTCCATGCTGCCAGGACCGGATCCAAAAAGCGCCAGGCTGCTTCCACCGCATCACCACGGGTGTACAGGGTACTGTCGCCCTGCATACAATCCAGCAACAAACGCTGATACGCGCCAGGAATCCTACTATTAATCAGATCCTTGTAGTAAAAATCTAAATTGGCATC
>JAUVIT010000352.1 GCA_030592605.1 Bacteroidota bacterium | reverse complement strand
TGGACAATGGCCAGCTGTTTCATGGTTAGCGGCATGCGATAGAGATCCGTGATAATGCTTACCAGGCCGTTCTTTTCCTTGTGCCTGCTCACCAGGCTTGCTGTTACCAGCTGGAGGATCCCAAATAGCGCAAAACCACCTGAAAGAATGTACAGCTCCTTTTCCAGTTTAAAAAAGAATACCGGCAAGGCAAATATCAGTCCCACGATGGTCCAGAGAATTCCCCTGCGCAAGTATTTCTTTAATGGTTCAGTGGTCTCCTCATGAACCTCCATATCAGTTTCCGACTCTTCCGCGAAACTTTTCAGCTCTTCGGGTGAGTATTCCTTGGTCCGGAACACCGTCCACAACACCGCCAGAAGGAATACCGCACCTCCCAGGTAAAAGGAAAGAACCACGGTCTGGGGAATCTCTCCCTCTGGAGCGGTATTTGAAATATTGAACCACTCGGAAAGCATATAGGGAAGCCAGGAGGCCACAAATGCACCAATCCCAATAAAAAAGCTCTGCATGGTAAAACCCTTGGTTCTTTGTTCATTGGGCAGCATATCTCCCACAAATGCCCGGAAGGGTTCCATGGTAATATTAATGGAAGCATCCATAATCCAGAGCATCCCCACTGCGATCCATAAACTGGGAGAGTTGGGCATAAAGATCAGAGCTATGGATGCCAGAATGGCCCCAACAAGAAAGAAGGGACGCCTGCGTCCCAGCCTGCCCCAGGTCTTGTCACTCATGTACCCGATGATGGGCTGGATAATCAGTCCGGTTACTGGAGCCGCAATCCAGAGAATAGGGATCTGGTCAATTTCAGCTCCCAGGGTCTGGAAGATCCGGCTTACATTTCCATTCTGAAGGGCAAATCCAAACTGGATCCCGAGGAATCCGAAACTCATGTTCCAAATCTGCCAGAAGCTTAGTTTTGGTTTTTTCATTTCTTTAAGATCACGTTAAGTCAAAGGCTAAAATATTAAAAACCTGCACCACTATCAGGATTTTCATGGAAAAATAAGTTTATTTTGTTCCTTATGAAACCCTCATTTCGATTGCCCGTCACGCTACTATTGATTCTTATTCCTTTGCTGGCAACTGCACAGATCATTAGCAGCGACCCGGATCTGCCTACTCCCGGTCAGGCAGTCACCATCTACTATGACGCCTCACTGGGAACAGCTGGACTTGAAGATTTTACCGGTGATGTCTATGCTCATACCGGGGTGATTACCGATCAAAGCAACGATATGGGTGATTGGAAATATGTGAAGACTAACTGGGGGGTCAATACGGCGGAAACCAAGCTGACCAGGGAATCGGCTAACCTTTACTCCCTGGAGATTGGTCCCGCTATCAGGGATTATTACGGAGTGCCCACCCATGAAACTATCACACATCTGGCCTTTGTTTTCAGAAGTGCCGACTCCAGTAAGGAGGGTAAAGATGACGGAGGAAAGGATATTTTTGCAGAAGTATTTGATGATGCCTTTGCGGTCTCCATTATCCAGCCTGATGGAAACCGGGTGCTTGATCCCGGAGATTCCATTCTGTTTGAAGCCGCATCCAACCAGGAAGCGGATCTATCTCTCTTTATGGATGAAACCCTGGTTAAATCAGTAAGCGGAACAAGCATCAGCCATTCCTTTATTATGAACTCCCCGGGTGATTACTGGATCCGTGTTAGCGCAACTTCGGGCGACGAAACAGTTGCAGATTCTGTTTTTATTCATGTGCTTGAAACCTTAGCGGATCTTAGCATACCAGACAGCCTGAAGGATGGGATTAATTATGTGAATGACAATATGGTTCAAATAGTGCTTTTTGCCCCCGGCAAGGAGCATGTTTTTGTCATCGGCGATTTCAATGACTGGACTCCCGGATCCGGATCCAGGATGAATAAAGATGGTGACAGGTTCTGGATAACTCTTGATGGCCTTGAGCCAGGAACAGAATATGCCTTTCAGTACCTGGTGGATGGTACCCTGGTCATTGCCGATCCCTACAGCGAAAAAGTACTCGATCCCTGGAACGATAAGTGGATATCTGAAGAGACCTATCCTGACCTGAAACCATATCCGTCGGATTATGCCACGGGGATTACCGGAGTGTTTCAAACAGACAGGCCTCAATACACCTGGGGAGATTCCGGATTTATGGCCCCTGAGAAGGAGAAGCTTGTGATTTATGAACTGCTGCTGCGTGATTTTCTGGAAGCGCATGATTGGCAAACCCTGACCGATACATTGAATTATTTTTCTGAATTAGGAATCAATGCCATTGAACTGATGCCGGTCAATGAATTTGAAGGAAATGAAAGCTGGGGCTATAATCCATCTTTCTATTTCGCCGCAGATAAATATTATGGTCCGGCCGACGACCTGAAGGTCTTTATCGACTCATGTCACCAAAGAGGTATTGCTGTGATTATCGATATGGTCCTGAATCACTCCTACGGACAATCCCCGCTGGTCCAGCTTTACTTTGATTCTTCCACCGATAAAGTGACCGCCGATAATCCATGGTACAATGTGGAGTCTCCCAATCCTGTTTTCTCCTGGGGCTACGACTTCAATCATGAAAGTCAGGCCACTGAAAATTTTGTTGACAGTGTAAACCATTACTGGCTGAAGGAATTTCATGTGGATGGATTCCGCTTTGATTTTACCAAAGGATTTACAAACACTATGGGCGATGGTGGTGGATACGATTTGGCCCGGATCAACATTCTGAAGCGAATGGCCAATCAGATCTGGCAGGCCAATGCCAATGCCTATGTAATCCTGGAGCACTTCGCTGCCAATGCGGAAGAGTTTGAACTTTCTGAGGAAGGTATGATGATCTGGGGAAATCTCAATGGTGCCTATAACGAAGCTACTATGGGTTATGAGGATGGTTCAGATTTCAGC
>JAUVIT010000097.1 GCA_030592605.1 Bacteroidota bacterium | reverse complement strand
GCACCCAGGTTGATTGCCGTAGTGGTTTTCCCAACGCCTCCCTTCTGATTTGCTATCGCAATAACTTTACCCATCGGCCTTTTTCTTTAAATTTAATTGGATTTAAAACGGGCTTCAAATTTACTATTTTCGAGTTCCCGGAAAATTTTACCCAATTCGTTATTGTAAACATTAATTTTTCATTTATAAACACCTTTTCAACAAATTTCATTGATAACTCAGTAATCCCTATCTTTGCCCTTGGGAAAATGTAGCTTATGAGCAAATCCAACTGGATAGCCATTGTAAATATGGCAGCGGGTGGGGGGAGAACCAAAAAAGACTGGCCCCTAATCGCGCAAATACTTCAAAGAGAAAGCATTCGCTATGAGCCTTACTTTACAGACCGCAGGCTGCACGCTTCTGTAATTGCCCGGAACAAAATCAAGGAGGGCTACTCAAAAATCATTGTGGTAGGTGGCGACGGAACCATGAACGAGGTAATCAACGGTGTCTTTGGGCAGAAGAGGATCCTTACCACCGAGGTGATGCTGGGAATGATCTCTGTGGGCACCGGGAATGATTGGGCCAAGACTTTTAATATTCCATCCGATTACGAAAGTGCAGTACGGACCATCAAGGAACAGAAGACCTTCATCCAGGATGCCGGTCTGGTCAACTATCGAAAAAACGGGAAAGAGTGGAA
This sequence comes from Bacteroidota bacterium, assembly GCA_030592605.1. GTDB lineage: Bacteria > Bacteroidota > Bacteroidia > Bacteroidales. The sequence goes on along the minus strand of JAUVIT010000097.1, from coordinate 6,082 downwards.
GCGCTATTTCATCAATATTGCCGGAATGGGTTTCGGTGCCAGGGTAGTTGAGCGAACCAACCGCATGAAGGATAAGGGTAAGAGCGGACCATTACTCTATTTCTACAACATTTTCTACAGCCTCATCCAATACAGGTCAAAGAAAGCAGTTATTGAGATAGACGGAACAAGCTACAACAGGAAAATCTTCTCCCTGAACGTTGGGATAGGCAAATACAATGGAGGAGGAATGATCCAGGTGCCCCATGCCATAGCCGATGATGGTCTCTATAGCATCACCCTGATCAAGAAGATTGGGAAGCTGAATGTAATCGCCAACATGAAGAAACTCTACAATGGCAATATTGTCAATCACTCGAAGGTGGAGACTTACATGGCCAGATCAGTGCAGATAGATGGATCGGCCTTGCTGAAGGTGGAAACAGATGGAGAATCACTGGGTCATGGACCGGTCAGTTTCGAAATTATTCCCAGAAGTGTCACGGTTATTTCCGGCGATATGTCAGCCTGATTCCCTAATCCTGATCTCAAATAAACGGGGCCAGAATTTCCCGGTGACAAATAAGCGCTCTCCTTCAAGATCCCAGGCAATTCCATTAAGCACATCCGTGGTGGGTCTTCTATCGGCAGCCTTGAGAATCCCTTTCAGGTTGATCCGCCCTTCCACTTTACCGGTCTCCGGATCGATAATCACAATTTCGTCGGTAAAGTAGCGGTTGGCCCAGATCTTCCCATTGATATATTCCAGCTCGTTCAGACTGTTGGCGGGACCCTCGTTGTGGTAGACCTCGATCTGCCTGTTTATGGTAAACATTTCGGGATCAAGAAAGTAGATAATATTGGTACCATCGCTCATGATCAGCTCTTCACCGTTGTTGGTCAGACCCCATCCTTCTTGGTTCTGGTAATAGACTTTCTGTATTTCCTCAAAGGACTTAAGGTCGTAGACAAATCCGACCTGTGATTTGTAAGTAAGCTGGTAGATTCGTTCACCCAGTACGGTGATTCCTTCCCCGAAAAGAGATTGATCAAGATCCCTTGTTTGCTTAACTTCTCCCGTTTCCAGTGTGACCCGTCTGATTGAGGAGGTTCCATAGTTTCCGGTTCCCTCATAGAGTATTCCGTCCACATACTGTAAACCCTGGGTATAGGCTCTGACGTCGTGGGGATATTCATTCACCACCTGATACGAGTATTCCACCGGTGCTACGTTGGAAAGAAAGGTCAGCTGCCGGCTATGGTTCTCACTTGCTCCACGGGCAAAAAAGAGCCTGAGGCGAAGTCCAGACTTTCCGGTAAGCTCTCCATCTGTAGGAAGCATGAATTCAAGCGTCCCACTTGTCTCCCCTGATGAGCGGCTTATGGTCCTCTTCGGACTTCCACCCAGGAATACCTTTACAGAATCCACTACTACAGTGTCGGGTATGGAGAGTACAATTCTGATCTCCTCTCCCAGCGGAATGGTAATAGCGGCAGCTGGTTCAAGCAATTTTGTGATCCTGGATGATTTTGCGGGAAGAAGTGGACGACCTTCGGAGCTTCCGTTTCCCGGACTACACGACTGGGTGATCAACAATAGTACAGCAAGCAGTGATACTACCAGGCTTCTCATTCTTCTATTTCTTATTTTGCTGACCTCTTTTTGAAAATTGAACGCTTGTTTTTGGCAAGACTCTTCAATTCTTCCTCCAGGGTGGGCTTTTCATGGGGATTAATCATCTGGTAGATTTCACCCCAGGCGGGTAATCCACCAATGTTCCTATCGTCAATAAAGATATCCGCATCGATCTTCCGGCTATCATAGTCCTCGTCAAACTCCTCTTCAGGGTAGCTTGCATTGACTGCATAGAACACGATTCCGTTTCTGCGGCAATACTCCACAGCATCATCCAGCTCCTTCCCTGAACGGTAGGTCCATAGGATAAGCTGGTGCCCTTGTTCCTGAAGTGTCCTGAGGGTCTGGAGGGCAAACATGACCTCCTTACCTATCTCGGGATACTTGTGTTCTACAATGGTACCGTCAAAGTCAACAGCAATTTTCAAAGGGCCTTCCATGGCTGACAAAAATCGAAAATTTAAAATAAAAATAGTAAATCCTCTTAAAAGAGATCATTTACCGATAAATATCTTTCTCCTGAATCATAAGAAAATGTCAGTATTGTTGCTGAATCACTCTCCTTTTCCAGCAGTCTTGATACCGCTGCCAGCGATGCTCCTGTTGAGATTCCTGCGAAAATCCCCTCCTCTCTTGCCAGGCGTCTCGAAAAGTCATAGGCCTCTGTTTTTTTTATTTGCAACACCCCATCGATAAGGTCCAAATCCAGGTTTCCGGGTATAAAACCCGCTCCAATCCCCATGATTCCATGCGGAGCCGGTTCTCCCCCGCTGATCACCGGAGAATCGGCCGGTTCCACGGCAAACACCTTTATTCCGGGCATCTTTTGCTTCAGGAGCCGGGAAATCCCGCTTATATGTCCGCCCGTTCCGACCCCGGTCACCAGGTAGTCAATACCTGCGGGAAAATCCTCCAGGATCTCCAGGGCTGTGGTAAGCTCATGGATAGAAGGATTGGAAGGGTTGTCAAACTGGGAAGGGATCCAGGCATCATCCATATCCCGGGCAAGCTCCTCTGCCTTCTCCATTGAACCCTTCATCCCTTGCTCACGTGGTGTAAGAACAATTTCAGCGCCATAGGCCTTCAGAATGCTCCTGCGCTCTACGGTCATGGATTCGGGCATCACCAGAATTATCCTGTATCCCTTTACTGCAGCCACCATGGCCAGCCCGATGCCTGTATTTCCAGAGGTTGGTTCCACAATGGTACTGCCTTTTTTCAGAAATCCCTGCTCTTCCGCATCTCTTATCATTGCCATAGCAATGCGATCCTTGATGCTTCCGCCAGGATTGTTCCGCTCCAGTTTTATCCAAACATTATGCGCTCCAGGGAAGAGGCGGTTGATCCGCACATGAGGCGTTCTCCCGATTCCTTCAAGTATATTTTCGTATTTCATATTTCAAAATCGTTGGGTGGTTTAAAATCCTTCCGGTCTTTCACCACCACCCGATGGTTCCGGTAAACCACCGAGTGGGGAAGAATGCTTTCTGTGATCCAGGTATTCCCTCCTACCACGGTATGGTGACCAATCACTGTGTCCCCACCCAGAATGGTACTACCTGCATAAATCACCACATGATCTTCAATGGTGGGGTGTCGCTTGGTATTGGCCATGGATCGCTCCACGGTTAGGGCTCCCAATGTTACCCCCTGGTAGATTCTTACTTCGCTGCCAATGCGTGCGGTCTCCCCGATAACGATCCCAGTCCCATGGTCGATGAAAAAAGGAGAAGCGATCTGTGCACCCGGGTGTATATCAATACCGGTAAGCTCATGGGCATATTCTGCCATAATCCTGGGAAGGACCGGGATCTTCATTTCATATAAAATATGTGCCATCCTATAGACAGTGATGGCGTAAAATCCAGGATAGCAAAGGATGATCTCCTCCACACAGGAGGCCGCAGGATCGAATTTTATGACGGCAGCAGCATCCACGGCCAGCTGTTCAAAAGCATCCGGAACTCTGGAAAAGAAATCATCCACAAGTTCTGAAGGGGAACTATCCAGTGATTTTCTAATGGAATAGAGCAGTTCTCTTAGCTTCACAGCAGAACGGTCCAGCTCAATGGCAATCTCACCCTCATCCACAGCACAATTTTGCCTGATGGGAAAGAGGGCATGAATCAGGTTTTCAATAAAAAGCCGTGACAGCTCCATGGAGGGAACATCTGCAAAATACCCCGAATTAAACTGGCTCAGCCTGCTGGCAAAAGCCCTGTTATGATTAGTCATGTTTATGAAACCCGCCTTGCAAGCAAAAGGTTCAATAGAGAAAGCAATATGTATAGAAGGATTACCAGGGAAAGCCCTCCCCATCCAACGCTTAGCAGGATTACCAGGGAGAGAAAGAGCAAAAGGTAACGAATCAGGTTCCCTCTTAATCTAAAATGCTCAAACTTCAGACTGTACATAGGCACCGGAAGAATCATATGAAAAGCCATAATCAGCATGATGGCCCACATAAAAAAGAGATTTAAGGGAGTTCCAAACAGGCTGCCGCTTTGCATCATCTGCCAGAAGATTCCTGTCCAGAACAGGGCATGGGCAGGCGTGGGCAGGCCATGAAAGAATGTTCCCTGATCTTCTTCACTGTTAAAGCGTGCCAGGCGAATGGCGGAAAATGCAGGAACCAGGAGTACAGACGCAAGAACCACCCACTGCAGATTTGCATAGAATCTCCCTGCATCATCGGGTTGATTTAAAAAGAGGTTCTTGAAGAGGGTATAGATAAATACACCGGGCAGCACTCCGAATGAGACCATATCTGCCAGGGAATCCAATTGCTTTCCTGTTTCGCTGTATGCATTCAGCATACGTGCCGCAAATCCATCCAGGAAATCAAAAACCGATGCAGCCAGTACCAGGTATACAGCCCACCGCCATTGTCCTTCAAGGGTGAGTACGATGGCAAGCGTGCCACATGCCAGGTTCAGCAGTGTGATCAGGTTGGGAAGGTGGCGTTTCATTTTTCACCTTCTGAGGCCACCTGCTTTTCAAAATAGTTTAATGCCCAGCGTACTGCCAGGTAGCAGACCATAATCATAAATGGCCAGCTTAGATATCCGATAATAGCTCCAATATACATTGTAGTAGCTTAGGTTAATAGCTTAATAGATGTGGTGCTCTTCCTGCATTTCCTTTTCATCGATCTTCTTCCTGGTCAGGGCCCGCCATACAAATATAATATAGGTCAGCACAAAAGGAACAAAGAGGGAGACCCAGCTCATAGCCACCAGGGTGTAGTGGCTGGAAGAGGCATTCTGAATGGTCAGCGAGCTCTGCAAATCATAGGCCGAAGGATAGAATGCCGTGTTGTTGAAACCGGCCAGCATAAAAAGTGAAAAGACCACCAGGACCGTACCCGGACCCGCAAACCAGATGCCATTACCACGGTTCCGTAAGAGTCCGTTGGCAATCCCACCCAATATCGCAAGTACCCCCACAGAAAACATCGCCAACACCACAGGCATGGCAAGCAGGTTGTGGAAATACTTAAATGGCTCCATAAAGACCTCTCCTGTTTCGGGATTGACCGCAAAGCCCTTACGCAACATAAGCCAGACCGCAAATGTGAGAAAGAACAGTACAAATGGAATCGAATTTCGATACAGTTCCTTTTTGCTACGGGCTATAATGTTATCGTTGTCGATGGTCTTCATAAAAAAGAGTAGTCCCAGCACCCTGGCCAGGAAAAATACGGTCAGGCCCAGCGAAAGGTTAAAGGGGTTCAGTGCGGCTTCCAGTCCATGTGCCTCGTTGGCCCAGCTTACGTTGTTCATCTCGTTCAGTGAGAATTGCGATCCCGAAAAAAAGGTGGCTACGGCCAATCCCACCAGGAATGTACCCAGCAAGCCGTTGATGAAGAGGAAGCTTTCATAGGTTCTCTTACCCAGGAAATTACTGGCTTTTGTCCGGAACTCATATGAGACCGCCTGGATTACAAAGGCAAAAAGTATGAGCATCCAGACCCAGTAGGCTCCACCGAAACTGGTGGCATAAAAGAGAGGGAAGGAAGCAAAAAATGCCCCTCCGAAGGTCACCAGGGTGGTAAAGGTAAATTCCCACTTGCGTCCCAGGGCATTGACAAGAATGGTACGTTCCGATTCGGATTTCCCGATGCGAAACAGAAAGGTTTGTCCGCCCTGCACAAAAAACAGAAAGATCAGAATGGATCCCAGGAGGGACACGATAATATACCAGTACTGCTGTAGTGTTATTAGTGATAGTTCTCCAAACATCTTATTCTCCTCCAGGTCCTTTTTTAATTTGTGCAAGCATGATTCTTATCTCGGCAATAAAGAGCGCCGAAAAGGTTAGCAGGAAGATCCAGAATGTAAGCTGAACCGCTCCTGGTTTCAATCGCGTCACAGCCGTGATGACGGGCATCAGTTCATAAACCACCCAGGGCTGACGTCCCAGCTCGGCCAGAACCCAGCCGGCCTGACTGGCAATCCAGGGCATGGG
>JAUVIT010000136.1 GCA_030592605.1 Bacteroidota bacterium | reverse complement strand
CCATGACCGGGTAGGCGATGGCAGGAGTCGTTCCCGTTACACTCATCTCTTCGCAATATTCCTCATCTTCCTGTTTGCCCTTTCCATCCTTGTTTACCTCATTGTAATCAAGCTCTGTAATTATACCGTCCTTAATTGTGATTTTTACCTCATGCCTGTAATCAAAAGCATCATAGGGAGATACGCCCGTATAGATACCGTCTTTAGCTCCTTCTGCACTTACCGGAAGATCAAACAAATCGATAAGCTGCCTGAAAAGAGTGTCTACCTCAGGTATGGGTGATGTTTCCATTGTAAAATGCAAGGAGATCAGTGCTGATTTAAAGTACTTATCATCCTGTTTAAAGGCTCTGATCCCATCAAGACTGTCTTCCGGACAATCACAGGAGTTGCATGACCTGAGAAGCAGTGGAGGGAAGATAAAAAGGAATATCAAGAGAAAGGGTAGGTGATTTTTAATGATCGATTTGGACATTTTCATAACTGAATTAATATTCATCTTACTCAAAGATTTCCTGGCTGCTGTGCGCCAGTTTCCGGATCGATTCCTGGAGTGAAGCTTCAGGCTCAATCGTATTGTAAATCCCCCAGAACTCGGGATCAAATTGGACAGGTTCATCTGCAAGGACAATATTGCGGCTTACCCGATCGGCAGGGTTGATGCGTAAACGCTGGCCCGGAATAAGGTCCGTAATGGCCATTTCAATGGATATTTTATATCTGGAACTGATCCATTTTTTTCGTTTCCTGACCTTCATTTCCACTTCACCGCGTACCTGACTCACATAATACTTATTATTAACCATCCTGTAATTCACATGATACTTAGCTGCTACGGGCCGAATGCGAATTTTGGGCGAGCGACTTACCAGGAAAAGTTCAGGCTCCTTGTGAAGCAGTTCCGGATTAAATTCAAAATCCACAGCAAGCACAGCCAGTGTCTCCTGATCGAGGTAAACTTGTCCTTTGAAAAGCAGGTCATGAATCTCCCTTTTTTGCTGAAAACTGATGACATAGACCAGGCGGTCACCATAAGTCAACATATCGCTGAACTCAAGGTTGTACCTGGTTTCAAAATCATCTTCAAGAAAATCAGGACGATTTTTAATCACATCAAGGCTCAGGGAGGTGGAGATCCCGGATCGCAGCTTAATCAGGACTGTGTCTTCGGCTGTGACATCGGAAATCTTTCTTCTCTTTACTATGCTGATATGATCTTTGGATGTTAAAGAAGCATAAGGCCCCTTCGCTACATCCAGAACCGCCTCTGAGTATACCATGCAATGTTCATTTCGTTTTACAGATTCTCTGTAAAAAGCGGTCATGGTGGAATGCTCATCCAGATAATTCACGGGAATCCTTTTTATTGCATCATGAAGCAACTTGACCGGATCTACATACCTGATGATAACTTCCTGAAGAGGAACCAGCTTCTTCTCCAGACCAATTTCAAGCTCCTCCTTTACAGGATATGTAACGGGAACTACCATTCTCCTGTATCCCATGTAGGATATGACCATCATGGGATCGGGAAAGTCAAGGGGAATTTTGAAAGAGAATTCCCCTTGCTGATTGGTGATGGATCCCAGGCTGGTTTCTAAAAGCGCAATGGTGGCAAAGGGGAGAGGTTTTCCTGAACGTTTATCCACCACACTTCCTTTTAAAAGGGACCTGTCGATGGTGCTACTGATGGGGCTTGGACCGATTTGGTTCTTTCGGTATATAACGATGTTTTTTTCTATGGACCTGTAATCTAACCGGGGATCCTTAAGCAGGGAATCCAGTGCTTTCTTAAGGAGCAGGTCGGTGACCCTGAATTGTACCTTTTGCCGGCCATTTATGATGTCTGAATCGTAGGTAAAGTGGTAGCCGGATTGAAGTGTAATCTCATCAAGAACCTGGTTGATGGTCTGATTCCTGGATGAAACTGTAAGTAGGACAGGAGGAAGAGATTCCTGAGCATGTACCGGCAAAGAACTTATTAGGGATAGGATCGAAAGGAGTAGTGTCGGCCAAAGATGTCCGGACAGATATCCCCCTGATCTATTTCCCATGCTCTATCCTATTTGGTCAAAAAATAGCTATTCTCTTTGTGGTTGACACTCATTTCAAAAGCCGTACCAATGGTCTCCAGAATGGCATCGATGGATTGACCACTATAGGAGGTGGTAATCCTCATCTCCGACAGGTCTAGATCTTCTGTATGAATATCCACATGATAGGATTCTTCAAGTTCCTGAAGAACCTCAATCAGCGCTGAATTTACAAATTTAAAATCTTTTGTTTTCCATGAAATATAATTTGGATCTTCCTGTATCGAACTGCTTAGCTTCCTGCTTTCAACCAGGCCGAACTCTTCAGGCTCCAACTGAATGTACTGCTCAGATTTTTCCAGGGATACCCTGACCTTCCCTGTTTTCACATAAACTTCAAGATCAGAGGGACTATCAAGCTGCTTCACATTGAACGAAGTTCCCAGTACAGTAACTACCATCTCTCCGGAAGAAACTGTAAACGGGTTCTGGGGATCTGACATGACCTCGAAGAAGGCTTCTCCTTGAAGTTCAACAGCTCTCTGATTCTTAAAAGCTATCGAATAAGAGAGCTCTGATCCTTTGTTGAGATAAACCCGGCTTCCATCGGGCAGATCCACAGTGGCAACGCCCTCTTCAGCCAGGTGATGTTTGATGCTAAGCTCCGTGTTATCCCGGATCACACCAAAATAAAGGCTTGGTATCCCAATGGCCAGAACCAGTGCAATGGATGCAGCTATCCTGAGCAGGGGAGTGAATCTGCTTTGAACCGGCCTGTCCGCCTGATCATCCAGGAGGCCTTCCGATTCCAGCTTTTCATGAAGCTGGTTCCAGGCCTTACCAGAATCCCAATCCTTCCGGGAAGGGTTTTGATCAAAGTATTTCCAGTTCTTTTCCATGTTTTTCAATTCTGATAATTGTGCCTGACTGTGTTCAGATTCGTCTAAAAAGGCGATCTCCTCTTTCATTGTCATTTCCCCGGCCAGGTAACGGGCCATCTGTATATCCTTACTCCTGCTCATATCGTTCCATACTATTTCTTAGGGCTTTTAATGCTTTCCCCATATTGGCTTCCACTGTTTTTTCTGATATGGATAGCTTCAGGGCAATCTCCCTGTACTTCAATCCCTCCTGGCGGTTCAGCCTGAAGATTTCCCTGGTTCTTTCAGGAAGGCTCTCAAGTGTTTGAGAGATCAGATTTGATACCTCGTCCAGTTGAATGACCTGCGAAGGATCGGGAGAATCCACACTGGGTTCCGGCCGGGAGAGATCTTCCATGAAATGTTCCCTTCTCATTTTTCTCAGGTACATCATGGAGTTGTTATATGCTGCGCGATACAGATAGCTTTGAAGGCTTTGCCTGATTCGCAGCGTTTCCCTGTTTTTCCAAATATTAAAGAACACGTCCTGTACTACCTCTTCTGCCACTTCCTTCATGCCCACGAGGCTTGCTGAATATCCACATAAGCCGCTGTAATAGTGGTGAAAAAGAGCCTCAAAGGATTCAATATCTCCTTTTTGGATTTTTCTGAGTTGCTGTTGTTCTTTAAGGACCATTTTAATGTGTAAAAAGCACTGTCTGTTTTGTGGCTTGTACAGGGACGGTAAAGTTACACAATTCCAACAGACAGTGCTTTGAGCTATATAGATAGATGCTTATTAAACATCGGCTGATCGCTTCAGGTATTTTCTGTTCAGTCTTCGGATGGCACTCTCGATGGACTGATCAGGTTCAATCACATTGTAACCTCCCCAAAATCCCTGGTCAAAGAAGATATATACCTTCTCATTCAGGATATCATTACTTTTGAATCTTTCCTTGCCGGCAAATTTCTCAATTCCTTCATACGTACGGTCGGTAATGGCCAGTTCGGACATGGTTGAATAGGTAGTATTGAAGAATTTCTTTTTCCAATTCACCTTGAATTTCACCTCTGCACGAGCATAACTGAAGTACCATCTGTTCTCTTCAATAGTATACTTGGCCCGGTAAGCAGCTCTTTCGGGAATAATGCTCATACCCATGGGCTTCCGCCGGATAAAGAGCCTGGCTGCTTGATCCTGGTTCTCCACATTAAGCTCAAACTCAGCTTCCGAAATGGCTAGTTTGTCCATCTCTATATACAGGCGGCCTTTGTAGTATGGATCATCGACATACTCTTTCTGATTAAACGAGATGACATAGTGGAGCCTGTCATCGATGGTGATCACATCCGAAAGGCGAAAATCATAAATATCAAGATACTCCTCGGAGAGCAGGATATAGGGATTCTTTACCACGTCCATAAGAATGGTGGTATTGGGTCCGCCTTGAACTTTAAAAAGAACTGTATCCATCCGCTCCACATCCGCACTTCTTCGTCCTTTGAATAGTTTCACCTGGTCTACCTGATACTCGTTGACGTAGCTGCCCTTATAAACATCAATAATGGCTTCCGAGATAGAGACATAATTACGTCCCCTCTGGATAGTCTCCCGGTAAAATCCGCGCATCATCATCGGCTGATCACTGTAATTATCTCTTATATTGGCCAGTACATCGTCGATAAGTTCCATGGCGTCCTTGGGACGAATGGTTACCTGTTTCAACTGAATGGTGCTCTGATCCAGTTCCACCGTATAGGATCGCCTGTCTGAGAATTTATCAAGTTCAAGAATCTTGTTTTGAAATCCGAGATAAGAGATTTTCAATTGAGATACTTCCGAATTTCGTTCAATTTTAATGATGAATTCACCATCAATATTGGTAACGGTTGCAGTATTGCTCCCCAGTGCCTCGATGGTTGCAAAAGGAAGTGCTTTGTTTGTTTTCGAATCAACTACCTTGCCATAGAAGGCCTTGAAATTGATGGTGTCGGAAAGCTCCTCATCATGTCCCGTAGAGGCGTAAAGTGTGGTGCCCAGAAATAAGAGTGCAGCCATCATCCAAATGCTCCTGTTTCTCTCTTTAGTTTTCATTTTTATATGATTTTAGTGTTATATTCGACCCGCTTTATGAATAAGATGCATAGGGAGCGGTTTACCCTATATGGAAATTGAAAATATATGAGAAAAATGAAATGGACCGTGGATGATATTCCACAACAGGGCGGAAGAATAGCTATAGTTACAGGAGCTAACAGTGGACTTGGATTCAATACCACAAGGGCTCTTGCTAATAAAGGGGCAAAGGTGATCATGGCCTGTCGTAATCTGGAGAAGGGGGAAATGGCCAGGCAAAGAATTATTAATGAAGGCGTGGCAGCTGAGCCTGAACTATGGCATCTGGATCTGGCCAGCCTGGGGTCGGTGAAAGAGTTTGCATTGAAGTTTACAGCAGCAAATGAGAAGCTGGACCTGCTAATAAACAATGCAGGACTAATGGCTATTCCATACAACAAGACAGAGGATGGATTTGAGATGCAGTTTGGAGTAAATCACCTTGGACATTTTGCACTTACAGCCATACTATGGCCTGTGCTATCTGCTACAGAAGGATCAAGGGTGATCCAGGTAAGCAGTCTGGCTCACCTCATAGGGGAAATACGTTTCGAAGATATAAATTGGGAAAAGGGTTACAAGAAATGGGGAGCTTATGGTATGAGCAAACTGGCAAACCTTCTGTTTGTTCGCGAATTGGCCAACAGGCTGACAGAGACCGGAAGTGGGGTGACAGTAGCTGCAGCTCATCCGGGTTATGCGGATACCGAGCTCCAGGCCAAAAGTGCCAAGATGGAGGGTAAGCAACTGGGAGCAAAAGCCATGAACCTGATCAACAAGGTAGTGGCCCAGTCCGGGGAGAAGGGAGCACTACCTTCCCTTTATGCAGCCACTGCAGATGGAGTAGAGCAGGGTGCCTATTTTGGTCCTGGAGGCTTGTTGAAGATGCAAGGCTGGCCTGTGGCGGATTCTCCCAGTAAAAAGCTGGTTACAAATGAAGTAGCAGCTCAATTATGGGAGGT
>JAUVIT010000257.1 GCA_030592605.1 Bacteroidota bacterium | reverse complement strand
TGGATTATGTGCTGACCACCCGTGAGTTGGCAAGAATGATCAAACAGGCGGGTGTGGATTTCAATATGCTTAAGGAGGACAAGTACGATAGCATTATGGGAGCTTCATCTGGAGCTGGTGTAATCTTTGGTGCCACTGGCGGAGTGATGGAAGCGGCCCTGAGGACTGCCTATGAGATTGTTACCGGCAGGGAGGTTCCTTTTGAGAATCTGAATATCACCCCTGTTCGCGGAATGGAAGGTATAAGGCAGGCTTCCGTACTGATAGAGGATTGTAAGGAAGAATGGAGCGTCCTTAATGGTGTCGAGCTAAAGTGTGCGGTCGCACATGGACTTGTCAACGCGAGGGAGCTGATGGATGGTGTAAAGAGCGGTGAAATCAATGTCCACTTCATTGAAGTGATGGCCTGTCCGGGTGGATGCCTGGGAGGTGGTGGACAACCCATTCCCACCAATGAGGAGATTCGCAGAAAGCGGACCGAAGCGATCTATGCGGAGGATATGTCCATGGAGATCCGGAAATCCCACGAAAACCCTGAGATTATTGGCATTTACAAGGAATTCCTTGGTGAACCTCTGGGACATAAATCCCATGAACTGCTACATACGCATTACACCGAACGCGTTCGTTACTAAATAAGTAATTGCGAGATACTCTTTTTTAATCTAGTGGAAGATCATATAACCAGAAGGTTAATAAGGAGTCTGTCGGATAGAAAGTATGAGGTGCAAAAACCGAAAGGTAGTTTGCTCCTGTTACAATCATTTCATTATAGATTGAGCTCAGCAATACACTATCCTGGTTATATTCTTCAGTATGTGCAGTAACAACCATTGCTGCCCTGGCATCATAGTCTGCCACTTCAAAAGGATCACTTAAACTTAAGTAGGCCAGATCTGAAACAGCCTTTTTATCCGGAGTGCTGCCTCCCATATACAAATCAATGGAGTTCTGACCGGCAAGTGAATGAAGGAGCTGGAATTTTACCTTTCCGGACTCCGGGTGAGTGGTTTCGATCTCCCGAAAAAGCAGTGCTGGATCTTCTTTGGAGCCCCTGACGATGACATTGTAGTATTTATTCTTTTCCAGTTGAAAGAACTGACTAATCAGCACCTCATTAGTTCCGGAGTGTTTTACGGTAAAGCTGATTTCTTCACTGGCTGTCTCAAGCAATACGGAACCTGCAAATTGTACAGCATAATCTTGCGCCTCGGGTAGTCCGTGATCATCTACTTCCCAGAGAACATCTTCAAGATCCGGGATGAAATGATAGAGATAACAATAGGCACGAATTTCCTCAGGCTCAGGTTCCGGCTCATTGTTACAAGAAATAAATACAAAGGAAAAGAGAATGGAAAGGATAAATAGCTTTTTCATATAATCAGGATTGATTTGAATTTTCAAAGAGTTCAATGGTTTCGGGTTGCATAAGGACCCATATGGAATAGATCCCTTTGGCAGTACCAACGGGAACATTCAGACAGTTCATGGCCGAAACAATCATCACCAGGATGCGGGCCCAGGGCCTGAAAGAAAACAGTCCGGCTCCGCCAATAATCCCAAGTGAGCTGAAAAACAGAAGGATCAGTGCAACAAAGTTTCCAATATAGGAGAGTACCTTTTGAGCGATGGGTTCCTGTTCAACCAGCTCGAAGAGAAACTGGAATCCAAAGAGGAGGGCTATTGCTCCGGCTAAACCGAGTAATCCGAATCCAATATGCAACGCACCCACAAAGGAGACATGCTGTTTCATACTTCTTTTCTTTTCCATGATCTGTTTTGGTTTAAAGGTTGTATCAAAAATCGTTCCGTTAATCAATATATGGGTTGATCATCTACATGTATCTGGTAGGTGGATTCATTTGAGCTGGTACTATGTCCGATGGCACAGAGATAGGACCATCCGGTGCGAAAAATAGTATTGACAGTATAGGATAGAATGGTGGAGTCGGCCGGAAGGATGTTTGCAGGTGTAACAATGATGGCCTCCCACAGATTCTCTTCAGTATCCTCAAGATATTCTGTGACAGAGGTATAATTTACTCCAGACAGGATTTTGTATTCGGGTAGGTCCCCACCTACGTAAATATCTACCGGGCCCAAAACTGGAGCAGTATGCAGGAAACGAAATTTGATCATATACGAAGCCGGAGGGCGTGTATCAATAGGTTCACACAAGAGGTGAGGCTCTTCTTCGCTTCCCAGGATGGCTGTCATATAAGCACCATTCTCTACCATTGTGTATGAGAGGCTATCTATCAACAGGCCGCTATCGGAATCCCTGGCCTGGATCAGCAGCTTCTGTTCAGTCTGATCAAGTGTAATAACAGCTTCTGCCGGAATCCCATAAGCGTGTCCGGTACCTAGGATTACCTCATCAATTTCCCACTGTATGCCATAGGGTTCCAGGAGGTAATTATAGTAATTTTGATAGGTATTGATGGTCTCTGGTATGGGATCGGGGTCCTTAAGGCAGCCCGAAAGCAGGATCAACATCAAAAGCAAAGGGGCTGCAATTTTTTTTATCATAACATAGAGGTTTTCAAATTCCGCTTGCAAGTTAGAAAAATAGGGTGATTCGTTAAACTATTCATCTTCATACAGGGCAATAAACTCATAGGAGTTGCCGCTTGTTTCAAGGAATCTAAGGAAAGACGTAAATGAGATCACAAGGGTTGCGTTGTTTTCATTTGGGTGAAAACTGATATGTGTTGCCGATTGCAGGGCTTCATCTAAAAACAGGTGTACATGATTTTCATGATCGTTGATAATGCCAAACACCGAGACAGATCCTGCACTTAGGCCCAGGTAGCGCTCCATCCTTTTTGGTGAGGCAAATGAGATTTTTCCCTGCTTCAGCTTTTGCTCCAGATCCCGGATATTGAGTTGTCGACGGTGGTCTAAAATGACCAGGTAATGACGGTTGCCTTTGTGGTTTCTGAAAAAGAGGTTTTTGCAATGTGCGGAATCAATGTCTTTCCAGTAGGGAAGAGCCTCCTCTACCGTAGGCACCGGGGGATGTTCATGAAGTACGAAGGGGATATTTAGATCGTTCAGATAAGAGATTACCTCTGCTCTTTTGTTCATTACTTCACTGTTTTATCTGATCATGTTGCTAAGCTGAACCCGGTTTCGAACCCCTGTTTTCACAAAGAGCCGGTGTGTATGATCCTTCACTGTTTGTAGCGAGATAAACAGGGTTTCACTGATCTCCTGGTTGGAAAGGCCCCGGCAAATAAGACGAACCACCTCACATTCTCTTTTGGAGATATCATGTTCTTCTGCAAAGGCAAGTAAGCTGGTTTCAAAATCGTCCGGGAGCATACTCTCCGGCTCCTGGTATTTGTTCAAGTAGATATTCAAAAAAAGAATAGGGATCAGGTGCCAGGATAGAAATACCAGTAAAAATACTTGCTTAAAGATTGCATGATACCCCGTTAAAGCCAGGGGAGTTAAGGTCAGCACCATAAATGCAAGGTACCAGGCGCCGAAAATCCTGATGTGTTTTTTTGCCGGGAGGTCGGATATTACTGCAGAAAAGAAAAGTATATAGAGATAGGCTGAAAGATAGATGCCCCATATAAACCCAATAAATACCCATCGTTGAAGGAGAATAAAGCCCCGGTATTCTCCCAGGTCAAAGTACGTTAATCGTATCATGTATACCCCGAATAATACAAAGACGGCAGTAAGAATCAGAAAGTAAAAGATTGTAAAAGTGGTGGCAGGTTTTTTCTGGAAGAACTCCGTGATACTCCGGAGAAACATAAATTCAGCCAGTGCCAGGAAGGGGATGCCGAGAAAAATGGCATAAAGTCTGGTGGAGTGGATCACTTTCAGATCGATCTCCATTCTGATAAGCAGGTGTTCAAGTATTCCAGCTCCGGCCAGGCTGTAGGTACCAAAAATATAGAGAAAAACCATGTGGTAAAAGAAGCTGCTGGTAAATGAAACTTTGTACCGCTTCATTAGCCTGAAGGAAAAGAATATGGAAATGCCACCTGCTACAAGTGGAATTAAAAGCAATATGAGACGCCAGGATTCAGCCATAATAGCTGTTCGGATTTCTAATATACAACAAT
>JAUVIT010000226.1 GCA_030592605.1 Bacteroidota bacterium | reverse complement strand
GCAAGGATTCCTGAAATGAAGGCATTCAAAAAGAGGATGGCACTGAAAAGAGCGGTCTCTTCATCACTTACATACTGCTGTTGAGCCAGTTTTACCAGGGAATCCACAAGCCCCATCCCAACAAACAGCAGGAGCGGTATAAAAATGATGCTCCTTTCAGTATGCTCCCCCTCTGGTTTATACACGGTAAGTACTACCCCTCCCAGAGCTATTAATACGGCAGCTGACTTCAATATAGAAAGTTGGTCTGAGGGATCGATAATCAAGGAAAATACCATGGGAAAACTCACCGACATTTTGCTGGCTACCGTGGTGACCGATATTCCTGCTTTTCTTGTGGAATAGGCCACAAGAAAGAACATGAGAATAAACAAGATTCCAATGATGATGCTGATGCTTAGCCATCGGGAACCTGGAATGGAAGTCAGACCGGTATCGCCTCTATAGATCAGGAAACCAAGAAGCGTTGCTACAAGGTAGTTGATCACGATCACCGGGAAGGCGGGAATATTGAATCGGTTAATGGTTTTAAAGGTGACGAATATGGCTGTGGAAGAGAGTATGCAGAGGAGAAGGAAATGCATTAAGAATTTTACTTAAAAAAAAACAGGCCCCACGGGAACCTGTTTTTGTTTGTTTTTACATTTTTAGTTTTTTCTCAATTTCGTCGACCTGGAGCCGGAAGCGTTTATCCGTTTCAATCAGGTTATTCACTGTTTTACATGCATGTAAAACGGTGGCATGATCCTTTCCTCCAATCTGGGATCCAATGGTAGCCAGAGATGATTTCGTCATGGATTTGGAGAAGAACATCGCCACCTGGCGTGCTTGTACGATCTCACGCTTACGGGTTTTTGATTGCAGCATTTCAAGTCCTATATTGTAGTAATTGCATACCACTTTCTGAATATAGTCAATAGAGATCTCCCTTTTGGTGCTCTTTATGAGCTTGTCGATCATCTCTTTGGTCAGATCCAGCGTAATTTCCTTTTTATTGAGTGTGGACTGAGCAAGCAGTGAAATGAGTGCACCCTCCAATTCCCGGATATTATCGGAGATATGCGTGGAGATATATTCCAGGACCTCTTCAGGTAACTCGATGCCATCGTTGTAGGTTTTCTTCTTCAGAATGGCCATGCGAGTCTCAAAGTCGGGTGCCTGCAAATCTGCTGAAAGGCCCCACTTAAACCTGCTTAAAAGCCTGGACTCCATCCCCTGCAACTCTACAGGAGGCTTGTCTGAGGTCAGAATCAGCTGTTTACCACTCTGATGCAGGTGATTAAATATATGGAAGAAAGTATCCTGGGTCTTTTCTTTTCCTGCAAACTCATGCACATCGTCTATGATCAAGACATCAATCATCTGGTAAAAATGAAGGAAATCATTTTTATTGTTGTTCCTGATGGCATCCACAAACTGCGTCTGGAACTTGTTGGCATTTACATAGAGAACAATTTTCTCAGGGAATAATTGTTTAACTTCAATGCCAATGGCCTGAGCAAGGTGGGTTTTTCCCAATCCGCTATCCCCGTATATCAGCAGGGGATTAAAGGCTGTACCTCCGGGATTCTTAGCAACAGCATAACCAGCAGAACGGGCCAGCCTGTTGCATTCTCCTTCAATAAAGTTATCAAAAGAGTTCTCCGGATTGAGTCTGGGATCAATATCCAGCTTCTTCAATCCCGGAATCACAAATGGATTTCTAATGGTATTTTCACTGGCATCCAGCGGAACAGAAACAGGAGTGTTCTTAATCTCCTTGGTGCTTTTGGCCGGGAATTTAACCGTATAGGGTTTGCTGTTGTTGTATGAGTTATTCTGCATGACCACATTATACTCCAGCTTAGCTTCAGGGCCCATCTCCTTTTTGATTACTTTTCGCAGAATATCTATATACTGCTCTTCAAGATATTCATAAAAGAAGGGACTGGGAACCTGAATGGTCAGAATATCATTTTCAAGCTTAAGAGGAACAATCGGCTCAAACCAAGTACGAAAACTTATTGAGGGGACATTGTCTTTAATTATATTCAGACAATTGTTCCAAATACGTTCATGCATTTCAAACGTCGATTTAGTGTTAGGTTATTACGTTTACAGCTTGTGGGATTCCCTGAACAAAGATTGTGAAAAAAAAGTAGAAAAAAAACTTCAGAAGACTTGAAAATCTCAGAAAAACTATATTGTTGTTAAGGTCAATTATTTATAAAGTAAAAAAAAATGTATATTTTAAAAGGTAGTGTAAATCAGATAGTTATGTAATATGCATCTATACTCTAGCTTAATGAATTGTTATTTAAACCTTTAGTCCATCCAATTCAATATTTTATTTAATAGGAGCCCTTGTAAAATGTTAAATTTTAACGGGGAAATTGGAAGTTTAATCAAAATTTTGAGGTGCTGAAAAAGCTGTATCGTCATATAAGCTTCTGTTATTTCCCAAACAGTGAAAAGCGGACATAATCCTGCGGATTTTCATTCAAATCAATTATCAGGCTGTCCAGGTCAATAAGCAGATTTTGAAGCTGGGCATAGAGTGAATCTGAGTAGAATAATTTCCCCATACTACCTTCACCTGAGTTTAGTTGTTCCATAAATTGAGTGAATGCTTCCGAAGCAGCCAATAGCTCATCTGCAATTCTGTCAATTCCGGCACTATCAATGGTTTCACTAATGGAATTCAGATGACCCGTCATGGATTTTAACTCATCCTCCTGAGATTCCAGCATGGAGGTGAAGGACTCCAGGTTATGAAAGCTCATATAAAGAGCTCCACCCGGACTTAAGGAGGAGGAAATGGATGCTGATATTTCTGAAAGGTCTTGCAGGGTCTCACCCGGTGCTTCTGAATCCAGGAGCTTATCAAGCTTTTGTACAACACTGTCCAGTGATTCTGAAAGGTCTCCAATCTGTTCCATCACAGGCATCACCTGGGCGCTGAGCGAGGCTATCATATCAGCTTCAATAGCTGTAAGGAGGGTGTCGTTGTGTTGCATATCCCGCCCGGAGCCCGGGGATTCAATCCGGATGGCCCTGGTACCAAGAAGGTCGACACTGAAAAGCAATGCACTTGACCCAATGCTTACAGGATACTGCTTCTCTACATGTAATATCACATGGACAGGAAGGGGACTCCCGGGTTGAAGCTCAATGTCATCTATGTATCCGATCTTCATTCCCTTCATCAATACAGGCGAAGAGTTCTCCAATCCACCCGAGTTCTCGTAAAAGGCATGAAGCGTATAGGTGCTATTAAGTATATTTCTACCTTTCAGGTAGTTAATTCCCCAAATTAAAAGAGCCAGGGTGGCAATTCCGATTAAACCGACTTTGGCTTCACTGCTGATTTTCATTTTAGTAGTTTATTTCCTCCAGTGCGTCATTTAGAGGGATGATTTTACCACCCTTGGATGCCACAACAAATGCATCAGGGTAGTCGGATTTAATAGTCTTGCACCTTTCCAGCGCGTTATGATAGCTGCTCTCTTCTCCAAGCAGATACTTGAACCATCTTCCGTCCTGGATGACCAAGACCTGTTCATATCCCTTAAAGGATGACGGATCTGTTGCTATTTTGTTCTTGGAAGAGGCCAGCTGGATGCTGAAGATGATCCCGTCGGATGGTAGGTCACTAGGCGTGTTTTCTGTGACTGTAAGCTCTCCGGCATCAGGTTCATCGCTCACAATGACTGTCAGGTTGCTTCTACGGTCAATCTCCTCCTTGTACTCTTTAAATCCACGGTAGATAGCGGAGGCAATAATCTCCTGTCCATACTGGGTAAGCAGGTATTTTTCCTCTTCTGCATTTGAAATAAAGCCAGTCTCCACCAATACACCCGGCATGGTAGTTTGTGCCAGCACCAGGATCCCCTGTTCTCTGACTCCAAGGTCCTTTCTGCTGGCGCGCTCACGAAACTGGTCCTGAACATAATCCCCAAACTGAATACTCTGCTTGAAATAGGTCTTTTGCATCAGCGAAAACATAATATAGGATTCAGTGGATTTGGGATCAAATCCTTCGTAAGTTATTTCATAATCCTCCTCCAGAAGAATCACCGAGTTCTCCCTAACTGCCACTTCAAAATTCTCATCTGCCCTGTGTTGGCCAAGGACCAGGGTGAGGGTTCCATGAATGTTAGGTTTGCCAATGGCATTGACATGGATGGAAATAAACAGGTCTGCTTCCGCATGATTTGCGATCTCTGCACGCTTCCAGAGTTCAACATATACATCTGTTTTCCTGGTGTAGATTACTTTTACATCAGGAATATTCTCCTCTATATAAGCACCAACTTTCAGGGCTATGGAGAGGGCTATATCCTTCTCCATTCCAATCTTACCAACTGCACCTGGATCCTGTCCGCCATGCCCCGCATCAATCACCACTGTGCGGATCCCTTTGGGTGGGTCAGTGACTGTGTTTCCTGCCTTCAACGGAAAAAAAGCAAATACTAAAAATGTTGATACAAGAAACG
>JAUVIT010000145.1 GCA_030592605.1 Bacteroidota bacterium | reverse complement strand
ATCCTGGAGATCAATCCAAATAGTGCTGAAGCTCATTTTTCACTAGGATATATATACCGTTATACTGGCATGAACGAAGAAGCTATCCATGAAATGGAAAAAGCGATTGCCCTTGACTCAAAAAATCAGGTCTTCCGCACAATTATAATTACTTATTTATTTGCCGGAAAGTATGAAAAAGCTATTGAAGCAGGGAGATTATTTGAAGAAAGTGCTTTCATAATTGAGATTCAGGGCCTGGCTCTCTTCAAACTTGGTAAGAATACAGAAGCCATAGAATGCTTCAATCGTGTTATTAAACTTGATCCTGATACTGGGGAAACAATTGTCTCGAGTTCTACGAAGGCTTTCATCGAAGGTAATCCTGAGGAAGCATTATCATATGCTATACAATTTGAACAATTTCAAATTGCTGATGCAGAGGCCTGGTATTTCAAATCTTTCCTTTATGGAATGCTGGGAGATAAAGAAGGATGCATACGATGTCTGAGAAAAGCCGTTGATAGCGGATTTTTCAATTATCCTTTAATGTCCACGGATTCCTGCCTGGACCCGGCACGGGAGGACCCTGAATTCCAGAAAGTGCTTCAAAAGGCCAAAGAGAAACATCTGGCTTTTAAAGAGCGGTTTTTTTAGTGTATAAATAAACCGCCCCGGTTTCCCGAAGCGGCTAAAAATCTTCTTCTCTTTTTCTGAAGAACCCCTGTCAGCAATATTTCTAAGCCGATATGGTATTTCAGGAGGGAGCCTTATTTTGTCTTTGACAAAATGCAGCGACCGATGAATTATCCTGAGGCTTATGACAACGCTGCCAGCGCTTTCTTCAGTCGCTGCATCGCTTTCTCCAGGTTCTCGTCCGAATTGGCATAGCTGATCCGGACACAGCCATCAGCCCCAAAAGCCGATCCGGGTACAGTGGCTATGTGGC
This sequence comes from Bacteroidota bacterium, assembly GCA_030592605.1. GTDB lineage: Bacteria > Bacteroidota > Bacteroidia > Bacteroidales. Next base: position 4,882 of record JAUVIT010000145.1, on the reverse strand, counting down.
CTACCTCAAGGAGGTAGATGCAGAGGTCCATATCCGTCTCTATCTTCCTTCCATCGACCGATTTCCCAATATATGTACTCAGGTCAGGGAACACATAGAAGGCACCACCGGGGGTAGCACATTTTACACCTTCAATACTGTTGACATGTCCGAGGATCAGGTCACGGCGACGCAAAAAAGCATCTCGCATTTCCTTCACACAGCTTTGGTCCCCGGTAAGTGCCTCAAGCGATGCACGCATGGCAATGGAGCAGGCCCCGGAGGTCATCTGTCCCTGCAGCTTTCCGCATGCTTTGATCAACCATTCGGGTCCTGCCATATAACCAATTCTCCAACCAGTCATGGCATATCCCTTGGATACTCCGTTTATGATCACACAACGATCCTTGATCTCTTCAAACTGGGCAATGGATTCATGTCCTCCAACAAAGTTGATATGCTCATAGATCTCATCGGCTATCACATAGATGCCCGGATGTTTGGCTATCACAGCGGCCAGTGCAGCTAGTTCCTCCCTGGTATATACACTACCGGTTGGATTAGATGGGGAACAGAGCAGAAGCGCTTTGGTCTTTGGAGTAATAGCATCTTCCAGCTGTTGCGGAGAAATCTTAAACTCGTCCTCCACAGTGGTATCCAGCACCACGTTCACTCCCTCGGCTATCTTCACCTGCTCCACATAACTCACCCAATAGGGTGCGGGAACTATCACCTCTTCACCCTTATCAATCAGGCACAACATTACATTGGCCAGGGAGTGCTTGGCACCAACACTTACCATAATATTGGAAGGCTTATAATCCAGATTATTCTCTCGTTTGAATTTCTCTACGATGGCTTTCAGCAAATCGGGATAACCAGCCACAGGGGCATAATGGTGCCAGGGACCGTCAATAGCTTTTTTGGCAGCCTCCTTAATATGTTCTGGTGTCATGAAGTCAGGTTCTCCCACACTCAGGTTGATCACGTCGACGCCTTTATCCTTTAATTCACGCCCCTTTTGATTCATGGCAATGGTGGCTGATGGCGAAAGGGAATTGATTCTTGCTGAAAGTTGTTCCATAGGTAAATATTTTAAATGGTGGTCAATTTAATTTCAATGTCTAAAAGTACACTTTTCGTGATAATTTGCGTTAATATTGCATAGATCAAGTTTCAAAAAATAATCAACATGGAGGTAATACTTGAAATCCTTAAATATACGGTGCCCGCACTAATCGTATTCTTTACTGTACTGGTGATGCTCAGAACCTGGTCCAGGAATGAGGACAAGCGGCGAAAGACTGAATTTAATATGCATATTAGTGACGAAATCCTGCCAGTCCGCCTTCAGGCCTATGAACGAAGCATCCTGCTATTGGAACGTATTTCGCCCGAAAGCATGATCTTGCGTGTAAGCCGTACCGATTATAGTGCCAGGCAGCTTCAACAGGAACTCCTCAGTAACATCACTTCTGAATTCGAGCACAACATTGCCCAGCAAACCTACCTGAGCACCGAAGCCTGGGATAAAATGAAGACAACTAAAAACCAGGTAATTAACCTGGTAAACGAAACTGCCAAAGAGGTGAAGCCCGATGCCAGTGGTCCCACCCTGGGTAAACTGATCCTTGAGCGCCTTACAGAATTAAATAACCCCCCATCGCAGGTAGCCATCGACTACCTGAAAAAGGAGGTTAAGTCTTTATATTTCTGATTAGGATTAATCCGTGATAACTACAAGGGAATCCCTGGCCTCAAATGAGCCAGTCCAGCCCTTCGCAACTTCTTTTCCTTGTTCGTATAGCACGAGATAGTCAGCGCTAATATCATGTGTATTTTCTACCAGCTGATACTTGAAGTTTTTCATTTCCATTTGACCTATTGGTTCTGGATCCGACTGGTAAAATTCATAACTCTCCAGGATTCCTTCCTCGCCGGAGATTATGCCTGATTCGAGATTGTGGGTGGCGGAGGGTGAACGAAGTATTGCGTAGGCCCCCTCATCTTTACGTATCAAAAAAAATGCATCCGTAAGAGTCACAACATTATTTTCATCAATGGAATTTGTAGAACCCATTTCGAAAATAAACTCGAAATTATTGTAGGCTCGAGGAGTTATATCATGTTTCTCCAGAATGGGCCTCCACCAGTCATTAGCAATGAATTCCATGGACTGATATGGATCAACTTCCGAATTCTGCTCAGCCTCACAGAAAGTAAGTATAAACATCAGAATCAGTAAGAGAGGTATGGCAGCGATTTTTGCCAAAGGCATATTCTTCCCTGCATTTTTATTGTTCATCATAGTAAGTCGTTTTTTTGTGAGTGAACTATTAAAGTCACTGGCCAGATATAATGATTGATTAGCTAATTCCAAATTAATCAGTAGAAGCTGGTACGCATCCTGACTCTGTGATTCAAGTACTATCTGATCGGCCAAATATTCATGATTTAGCCTGATAGCCTTATTTATAAGCCATACAAATGGATTGAACCAAAGAAGTACTTTCAGTAACTCAGCAATTAGAACATCTGCCGAATGAATCTGGATGCAATGGGCACCCTCGTGAAGAAGCAACTTTTCCACTTCCTCTCCCCTCTCATAAATATTAAGGTTAATATAGATATTTCGAAAAAATGAATAAGGCAGACCATTTTCTTCGGTCAGAACAATCCGGCCATGTTCTCCTTTCACGAGGATTCCCTGTTTCGCTTTGCGGATAAGTCGGATCAAATTCATTAAGAAACGAATTAACATCAGGCCAAAACCAGTGAAATAAGTCAGTACTAAAATTGACTTCAGGGAAAAAACAGGTCCTGTACTCACTAAAGTACTTCCTCCATGTACAGGCACTAATGTGTAAAATCCACCATCCACTACACTACCAAACAAAGGGAGACTGCTACCAAATTCTATCTCAACAAAAGGAATGATCACAGCAATAAGCAGGATAGCTATGAAAAAGAATCGGATAAACTTAAAAGAACGACTTCTTCTAAGAAAAAAGTAATAGAAGCCATATGAACAGCCCAGGAAAACAGTTGATTCGTAAACAAAAGACAGCATATCCAATTATTTATGGTTTTTAATACGCTCTTCTATTTCAGCTTTTAAAGCCTCCAGCTCTGTAACACTCATATTACTTTCTCTGGTAAAAAAAGAAGCAAACTGGGATGCGGAATCATTGAAAAAGTCCTTAACCACCTTAGAGAGATGGGAAGAAAAATACTCCTCCTTTCGAACCTTTGAATAATATTCCCGGTTGCTACCATGCTGATTGAAGCCTACATATCCTTTATCAATCATGCGTTTCAGAAGAGTTGCCAAGGTTGTTGATTTGGGTTTTGGATCCTGATACTCATCCCGAATATTCTTCATATAAGCTTTCTCCAGTTTCCAGAGATGCTTCATGACTTGTTCCTCGGCATTGGTCAGTGACATAATTCTACAATTGGTGATTTTATTCTACAAACGTAGAACATATATTTGACATTGTCAATACCATTCAAAAAAAATTCCCTGCTCCTTGATATTGGAACAGGGAATTAAATGATATACTAAACCTATGCTATTTGATCAGATCCACGCTCCTTTTCACAAAGGCAGCCAGCTCCTCGCCTTTCAACTGGTTATTGGCAAGCAGGGCCAGATCGATCAGTTGTTTCACCAGTTTCTGGCCTTTCCCATGCTTCTTCAACATCTCAATGCGCTTATCTTCCAGCTCACCCAGCTTCTTGTTGACGTCCTCCATCTGGTCCTTCTCACTCTGAGGAATCTCCTCCTCTTTCTTGCCCTCTTTGGCTTTCTCCAGTAACTGCTGCTCTTCCGACAATCCACTCTTTTCAGTACGCAAGTCCTCCAGCTTTTTACCCAGCTTCTTCTCGGTCTGCTCCACAATCTTACCTACCAGGGGATGGTTAGCGTTCACCACAAGATTATAGGTATCAGGCATGTTCCCGTACATGGAGGCCTGTCCACTCATTTCCTGCATATCCTTCATACGGCGCATAAACTCGCTCTGGGTAATCATTACAGGATAGTCCTCCTCCGAAAGCGACTCATAGCTGACAAAATAGTTCATTTCATGTCCCGGTAGTTGTGCCTGGAACACGGGAGTCAGATCAGACTCCTGGGCGGAAGTCAGTTTGGACTCTCTGGCCTCATCTTTTTCAATTAGTTTTTCTACAATTTCTGAATCGACCCTGGCAAACCTGGAATCTTTCAACTTGGTCTCCATGTGATTCAGAAAATGGGTGTCGAGCTGACCATCCATCTGCAATACATCATAGCCTTTTGCTTTAGCAGCTTCAATATAACTGAATTGCTCATCTCTGTCGGTAGCATAGAGGTAAACAAGAGACTTATTCTTATCGGTCTGCTTCTCTTTAATCAGCTCTTCATACTCCGTCAGAGTAAAGTATTTGCCATCCACATTTTTCAAGAGGGCAAATTTCTCGGCACGGTCACTAAACTTCTCATCCGACAACATGCCATACTCGATAAAGAGTTTCAGGTCGTCCCACTTCTTCTCAAACTGCGCACGGTCATTCTTAAAGATATCCTCCAGCTGATCGGCTACCTTCTTGGTAATGTGCGATGAGATCTTCTTCACATTGGGATCGTTCTGCAGGAAACTTCTGGAAACATTTAAGGGAATATCGGGCGAATCCAGTACCCCATGCAAAAGAGTCAGGAATTCAGGAACAATTTCCTCAACCGAATCAGTTACAAAGACCTGGTTGCTGTAGAGCTGTATCTTATTCTTCTGAATCTCAATATTGTTCTTGATACGCGGGAAATAGAGAATCCCGGTCAGGGTAAAGGGATAGTCCACATTCAGATGAATATTAAAGAGTGGCTCATCACCAACGGGATAGAGCTTGCGGTAGAACTCGTTGT
>JAUVIT010000052.1 GCA_030592605.1 Bacteroidota bacterium | reverse complement strand
GAAATATCCACGTCAAGTGAATTGTTCCTGCATCCGCATAATAGCAATGCAATACCCGTTATAAAAAGTATAGTGCGTTGAACAGGTCTCATCATATTCATTAAATTTGAATTCTTAAAGCGCTTAACAAAAGTATAAAATATGAAAAGAATACTGGCTATTTTAGCCTTTCTGGGTGCCTTTCTATCTCTTTATGCCCAATCAACACGCGTGAAGTTCAACGTGGAGGTGGATCCTCAATCCTCCTGGTTCAAATCAGACGAAGTGAGTGTTGAACCCGATGGATCAATCATACATATGCATGCAGGTCTGAATATGGACTATTATTTCACCGAGAATTATGTCTTTGTACTGGGTGTTGGCATCAATAACCTGGGGGGAAACCTACTCTATGCCGATTCGACAGAATTCAGTTCCAAAGGAGAAACCCTGCTGGTGGAACCCAACCAGTCTGTTAAACTGAATCTGCAGTATATTGACATTCCCATCGGACTTAAACTGAAGACCGAGGAAATGGGATATGCTACTTACTTTCTTCAACTGGGATTCAATCCCATGATCAATCTCAATGCAAAGGCTACTTCCGAAGAAGCATCCCTCGACAAGGCAGACATTAAGGAGAGTATAAAAACTTTTTGTCTCGGTTATCATGTGGGACTTGGTATTGAATATAATCTAGGGGGAAGTACCTCTTTAATTGGAGGCATCCGCTGGTCGTCCGGACTCACCGATGTAACTGATAATGACCGGGCCAATATCACATTAAATTCCATCACCCTTCACCTTGGGGTTCTATTCTGATCTGCCATGAAGATTGCCCTTGCACAATTAAATAATATTATTGGTGATTTTGACGGGAACCTGGCTAAAATCACTGACGCTGTAGCAGATGCCACCTCCGCGGGTGCCGAGCTGGTTGTTTTTTCTGAACTTTCCATTTGCGGTTACCCCCCACTGGATCTGCTGGAAAGGAAAGAGTTCATCCATACTTGTAAGCAATACATTGAGAAACTGGCCACTTTAGCAGATCCGGCCACCGGGGTCCTGGTAGGAGGTCCCGAATTCAATCCCAATAAAGGAGGGAAATTGCTTTTCAATTCAGCCTTCTTCCTCTATGAAGGTAAGGTTCAGCAGGTATTCCGTAAATCCCTGCTTCCCACTTATGACATTTTTGATGAATACCGCTACTTTGAACCCAATCGACTTTTCTCTATTCTCGAATTTAAAAACAGGAAACTGGCTGTAACAATTTGCGAGGACCTCTGGGATGAACAACCTTTCGAGAATGAGTTTTCACGCAGCAGGCTTTATGCATCCAATCCATTGGAAGAGCTGGCGGCCTTTGGACCAGATGTGATCATCAACATGGCAGCATCGCCCTACTCCCACAGAAAAATGGAGGTCAAACAATCGATTTTCACTGGAAAAGCTGCCAGGTATAAGCTTCCGGTACTCTACTGCAACCAGGTGGGTGCACAAACGGAACTTATCTTCGAGGGCGGGTCCATGGCCATAAACCCTTCAGGACATGTAGCAGCGAAACTCCCCTTCTTCCGGGAAGGTATTCTAATTTCCGATCTGGACGAACTAATTGCTTCTGAGCCCTCTCTTTCACTTGGGAAAATTCCCGGCCGGATTGAAAGCATGGCCGATGCCTTGATCTGTGGAATTAAGGATTATTTCGGGAAACTGGGTTTCCGCACAGCCACACTGGGACTTTCAGGTGGAATTGACTCGGCAGTAACACTGGCCCTGGCAGCTGAAGCATTGGGACCGGAGAATCTTCATGTGCTCCTGCTTCCCTCCCAATACTCTTCAGATCACAGTGTGAATGATTCGGTTCAGATGGCCCAAAACCTGGGAATCAAATACAACATTCTCCCCATTGAGTCACTGTTTAATGAGTTTCGGGAGACGCTGCAAGTTCTATTCAAAGGGCTGCCGGAAGATATTGCTGAAGAGAATATTCAGGCACGGATCAGGGCTACACTTCTGATGGCGCTATCCAACAAATTTGGAAATATCTTACTGAATACCAGCAATAAAAGCGAGACCGCAGTGGGCTACGGCACCCTATATGGGGATATGAGCGGAGGTCTCTCTGTGCTTGGGGATGTTTATAAGACCGATGTTTACCTCCTGGCGCAATACCTGAACCAGGAGCGGGAGGTAATTCCTGTAAATATCATTAACAAACCGCCCTCAGCTGAATTGAAACCCGATCAGAAAGACATTGATTCACTGCCCCCCTATGAAGTACTGGACCAGATCCTGGAGGCTTACATTGAAAAACAGCTTCCTCTGGCAAAGGCGGAGGAAATGGGCTTTGAACCCAAGCTGGTCAGCAGGATTATCAAACTGGTCAACATGAATGAATACAAACGATATCAGACCCCTCCCATCCTGAGAATCTCATCCAAAGCTTTTGGGATAGGTAGACGCCTTCCACTGGTAGCCAGATATTAAAGGGAAAATCGATAATTTTTTCTAATTTTGTCTGTTATTCAACATAAGAAGATCAAAACAGAAAATTACGATGCAGGAAAGGAACTTTAATGCAGATGACTGTATAGACAATCCGAAATCTGTATTTACGGTACTGACTCTCAAAGAAAAAGAATTCCTTAAGCAGAATTATACCTGCGCATTCTACAAGAAGGGTGAGATCATTTTCAAGGAGGGGGATAAACCCATGGGATTGATGATCCTGGCCGAAGGCAAGGTAAAGATTTTTAAAGAAGGAGTGGGAGGCAGAGAACAAATTGTTAGAATGGCCAAACCGGTTGGTTTCATTGGATACCGGGCACTGTTCGCTGAGGAGAACCATACAGCCACTGCGGTTGCCATTGAAGATTGCGTATCGTGCATCGTTGACAAAGAAAGTGTATTCAGGGTGATGCGCAGCAACGCCGAATTAAGTATGAGTGTGATCCAGTCCTTTGCCTCTGAACTCGGATTCTCACATGACCGTACAGTAACACTCACTCAAAAGCACATCAGGGGACGCCTGGCCGAATCATTAATCTTCCTCAAAGATACCTACGGATATGAGGATGACAATAAGACCATCAAGATATACCTCTCCCGTGAAGATGTTGCCAATCTCTCCAACATGACCACTTCCAATGCCATCAGGACGCTTTCCACTTTTGCACAGGAGGGAGTGATTTCCATCGATGGACGGAAGATCAGGATCCTGGACCTAAGCAAACTGGAACGCATCAGTGAGCTGGGCTAAAGGATGAAGTTCATCGCTTATATCTTTGCCTACAGCTTTGTTTGGCTGCTCCATCTGTTACCCGAACGAATTCTCTATCTGCTTTCGGACCTCCTCTACCTGCTTATGTACCACGTGGCGGGCTATCGGAAAAAGGTGGTATATAGGAACCTTGAGAAAGCGTTTCCGGAATACGATAAATCTGAAATTAAGCGAATCGCTAAGCTTTTCTTTCATCACCTCAGTGATTTGATGCTGGAATCGGCTGTATCCCATTTTTATTCTGAATCCTTAGCACTAAAAAAAATAACCTACAAAAATCCTGAACTGCTGAATGAACTCTACGGCAAGGGCAAGCAGGTGATGGCAGTTCTGGGGCACTATGGGAACTGGGAATATATGTCCACCCTTGGTTTAGCCATCAATTACCCTGTGGTAGCCATCTACAAACCCCTTCGCAACAAGTATTTCGACAGGATGGTGCAGAAGAACAGAAACACATTTGGAGTAATCACCGTTCCAATGGACAAGATTGCCAGGAAACTGATCGAATACCATAAGAGCAACACGCCGGTCCTTACTCTCAACCTGGGCGATCAGCGCCCCCGCTATCATCAGATTCAGTACTGGACCAAATTTATGGGACGCGACACCCCCATGTTCCTCGGAACTGAAAAGTTAGCAAGGAAACTGGATGCCGCAGTTGTTTTTTTAAAGATCAGAAAGTTGAAAAGAGGTCGTTATGAAATGGAGGCCGAATTAATCTGTGAAAGCCCCGAAGGTCTTAAGCCATTTGAAATCACAAACCGCCATGCAGCTATCCTTGAGGATCTGATCAGAGAAGAGCCAGCCTACTGGTTGTGGTCACACAAGCGCTGGAAGCACTCCTATGAAAATTATTAACTGGAATATGGGAATTAAAACATGGGCTATTTCTGTGCTTTTTTCTCTAGCCTGTAAATATTCCTGAGTTTCAGGTATTTCAGGAAAACCTCATGGGCCGAATTAACGCTCACTATGTAACCGTAATACCCATCCCTGAAGCCCCTCAGAAAAATGAAATCCTTAAGAAAACGCCAGGAGGGGCGTATGGTCATGCTAAAAAAACCGGCTCTCCTGCCCTGTTCATAATAGGAACGGGCCATTATGGAGGAGAATGAATTAATCTGGAGCAGATGCTCGCTTACAGAATAGTAGGAATAGTGCAGCAGGTCTCCCTTTAAAAACTTGAGCCTGACTTCACGGTTCATGAGGTATCTGTCGTGAGGATTAATTCCTCCCCATTTTCCCTGCCTTGAATCCCATAACCTCAGTTTCCTGGATGGATACCAGCTGGTATGACGAATCCATTTTCCACAGTAAGAGGTTAGCCTGTTAAAATAGTAGCCATCATAAGTCCAATTCTCCTTGACCTTGAGAATGGAAGCCTTTAGTTCTTCAGACAGGGCCTCATCGGCATCGAGGGAGAGAATGTAAGGTGAACTGGCCTGCAAAATAGCCCAGTTCTTTTGCTCAATATGCCCGGCAAACTTGTGCTTGATGAACACAGCATTGTGTGAATGGCAGATCTCCTCTGTCCGGTCGCTTGAATAGCTGTCCACCACAACAATTTCATCAACCACACCCGAGAGTGAGCCCAGGCAGCGACCGATATTTCGCTCCTCGTTGTAGGTGATAATGACAGCTGAGATTTTTACCTTCATCTTACTCCTGCAAATATACTCTTTTCACCCGCTCGGGAACGGAGGTTAGTATCTCGTACGGGATCGTCCCCGCTTGCCTAGCCAGTTCAGAAACACTTTGCTGTTTTCCGAATAGTTCCACCTCATCCCCTTCTGTGACATCCAGGCCACTCACATCAATCATGGCCATATCCATACAGATTTCGCCAATGGTCGGAGCAGGCTGGCCATTCACATATACTAAGCCCTTACCATTACTCAGGCTCCGGTGAAATCCATCAGCATACCCAACAGGTATGGTGGCAATGGAGCTAGGCTGCAAGGTTAAACCGCTTCTCAAATACCCCACCGTCTCTCCGGCAGCAAGCGTCCTGATCTGCGAAACAGTGGTAAGAAAGGAGCTTACCACCTTCAGCGATGCATCTTTCCCAATACCATGCAGCCCGATTCCCAGTCTGACTATATCGTACTGTGCTTCCGGGAAGCGCTCTATACCAGCAGAATTCAGAATATGCTTCCGGAATGATATCCCAAGCTCTTCCGAGAGCAGAGAGCACATATGATCGAAGCGACTAATCTGCTGCCTGGTAAACTGGTCCTGGTGGGGATCACCAGAGGCAGCAAGGTGACTGAATACCGACACCACCCTGAACCTGGGGTCATGAAGCCGGGGAATTAGCTGCCCCAGGTCCTTTTCATCAAAACCAAGACGGTGCATCCCCGTATCCAGTTTCACATGGAGCGGAAAATCACTGATCCCCCTTTTGTGCAGGATTTTTTGAAGTGCCTCCACACCTCTCAGGTTATAGATTTCCGGCTCCAGCATGTAATCAAGCATGGGGCCAAACCCGGATGGATCGGGATTCAATACCATAATGGGCAGGTGTATCCCTGCCTTTCGCAACTCAACACCCTCATCAATAAAGGCAACTGCCAGATAATCGGCCTGGTGATATTGCAAGAGCTTTGCAATCTCTATATTTCCGCTTCCATAGGACAGAGCTTTTACCATCACCATAGTATGCACCCCTTCATTTAGCAGCGATCTGAAATGATTCAGATTGTGCACCATGGCATTCAGATCCGTTTCAAGCCTCGTCTGGTGGGTTTTAAGCTGCAGCTCTTGTGCAATTCGTTCAAAACCAAAAAGCCGGGATCCCTTGAGTAGTATTATTTTCTCATGAAACAGGGTTCGGTCCATTCGTTTCAGGAAGGCTTCGGTGTCTCTGTAGAAAAGGGATGAACTCGGGAAAAGCGCCCTTTGCTCCGACAGTGCCGGACCGATTCCAATAAACAGATCAAGCTTTTTACCTTTGAGAAGGGCAGCAATTTCGGAATACAGTACCCGGTCCTCCATTCCACTTTGCAGCAGATCAGAGAGAATAACCACTCTTCCTGAAAGGGTGTCTTGCTGAGCCATCAAATCAAGGGCAGCAAGTACTCCACCTGTATCTGAATTATAGGTATCATTGATCAAGGTGCTGCCCATGATCCCCTTTAGTATCTCCAGGCGCATAGAGACCGGCTCCAGCTTTTCTATCTGCTGTTTTACAAACTCCACGGGAAATCCCTTCTCCAGGCAATAGGTAAATACATGCAATGCGTTTTCCACAGAGGCATCATCGGAGAAAGGCAGTATGAAGTTAATATTGTTGGAATTCAGGGTGACCTCCATGGAGGTTTGTGAAGATGTTCGCCCAATCTCTCTGTATTTATACCTGGCCTCACCCTCCATGCTCCAGTCCACAATTTCAGTCTGAAGATCTTCCAGGTAAGAGCAAAGCTGTCTGGACCCAACATGGACATCAGCCCTGTAAATCACCTTTTGACACCCACGAAACAGTTTGAGCTTCTCTTTGAGCTTCACTTCCATGCTTTCAAAATGCTCCTGGTGCGCTGTTCCCAGATGTGTGAAGATCCCTGTATCAGGCTGAATCACCTGCTGTAATTTTTCCATTTCACCCGGGCGGGATATCCCGGCTTCAATAAGGGCCAGTTGATGTTCAGGGTTGAGACCCCATACCGAAAGCGGAACACCTACCTGGCTGTTATAACTTTTTGGACTCCTGTGGATTCGCATTGTTTCGCCCAGGCATTGATGGATCCACTCTTTCACTATCGTCTTTCCATTACTACCGGTAATGGCCAATACCTCTCCATCAAAGAGCTGTCGCATGGCTGACGCGATCTTCTGTAAACCAGCAAGGGTATTGTCGACCTGACAAAATCCGGCTTCGGGAAAGACCCTGTAATCGGGAAGAGTGGATACCAGGAAGGCACGAATCCCCCGCTTGTAAAGCTCTGCTATGTAATTGTGTCCGTCGTGCTGTTCTCCGGTCAGCGCCACAAAAAGTGTGTCACACGAAGGAGTAAGGGTCCGGCTGTCGATGGAGAGACTGGTAACAGGAAGATCTTTTTTTCCATATACCTTTCCATTGAGAAGCGAACCCAATTTTTCTAATGTCCATTCAGGTTTCATGAAGCGCTATCTTCCCGAATTATCCTTTGCATAACAGATCCTGCAAAGGGGTTCATAAATATCAGTCTCTCCCAGAACAATCAGTTTATCATCGTCCGACAAGCGGTGAGTGTAGTTGGCCAGGTTGCCACATCTGACACAGATGGCATGTACCTTGGTTACATATTCTGCAATGGCCAATAAACCTGGTATGGGTCCAAAGGGAACACCTTTGTAATCCATGTCCAAACCTGCAACAATAACCCTTATCCCACTATTTGCAAGCTGGTTACAAACCTCGACCAGGCCATCATCAAAAAACTGTGCCTCATCGATCCCCACCACCTCCACTCCACTGGCCAGAAGACGTATATTGGCAGATGAATCTACAGGAGTACTGTGTATGGCATTCTCATCATGTGAAACCACCTCTTCCACAGAATACCTTACCTCAATGCGGGGTTTAAAGATCTCAATCTGTTGCTTGGCGATCCTGGCCCTTTTGAGGCGCCGGATCAGCTCCTCGGTTTTTCCCGAAAACATCGATCCGCAGATGACCTCGATCCAACCTTGTCCGCTGGATCTACCTGTCGTATTTTCAAGAAACATGATACAAGATTATATGAAGATTATCGTTAGTTTTGTATTGGCCCTCTATAATAATCACAAAAAATCATGGAGATAAAATACACCATTGAAATCCTGACTAAAGATATACAAGATATCGAAAAATTGGTGGGGAACCTTCGGAATTCTAAGGAAGCTTCGGCCATAGAACTGGACCTGGCACTGTCAAAATTAAGGAATGTCTACGAGATCCTGACCATGATCAAAGCGGACCGTCTCCATGAAATTGTAAGTGAAAAACCGGCGCAGGAAATATCCGGCACTGAGACCGCTCCTTCCGTTGAAATGGATCCAAAGCCGGAGCCCATAGCAGAACCTATTGCTGTGACTGAGCCAGAGCCTGAACCTGAACCAGAGTCTGAACCTGAACCAGAATCTAAGCCAGCCTCAACAGCTAAGGCCGAACCTGCTTCTGATACCGAATCTGCTTCTGATACCGAATCTGCAGGCTCCTCTATTCTTGCTGAGAAGTTTTCTGCAGAATCCAGTATCAACGAAAACCTGGCTGAGAAGCTTGGAAATGATGTGGATGCCAAATTGCTTGGGCAGCCCATCGATAATATT
>JAUVIT010000174.1 GCA_030592605.1 Bacteroidota bacterium | reverse complement strand
AGGTAAGCTCTGCCTCCAGGACCATGGTAGTAAAATATGGTTCCGGAACATTAAGATAAAGGAGCTCTAGTAAAGGGCCCCTTTTGCAGTTTTCTTAATTAAAAATCAGTGTCAGCTTCGGTCAAATCAAGTTCCTTGATCCAGATATTGCGATAGAGCACTGAATATCCCTCGGCCTGCAGCTTGATGCCACCCGGACTGTCGGTGATTCCTTTGCCGCCATCGTTGCCACCGTCGATCCCGGAGTTGGCTCCACCCCATACCTGGTTGATACCGATATTGGAGTAGACCTTTATGCCGTTGAAGTAGTTGGATACCAGCGCCTTTTCGGTGCGTTTACCATCCTTAAAGCGTGCGGCCCTGAAGACCATATCGTAGGAGTTCCAATTCCCCACCCCCTTGTAAGCATAGTAGGGAGAATCGATCTCGTTAATTACTGCAGCCATTCCGTGCTGGGTTGAATCATTGTCCAGGATCTGTATTTCGTAACGGTTCTGCAGGTATACTCCCGAATTACCACCCTCCTGTTCAATGAGGAACTCCACATGAATCCGGAAATCGCGATATTCCTTCTTGGTAACAATATCGGCCGATCCGTATTTATGGTCCACCACAGCAGGATCATCACTGCTCATGACCGTACCCTTATCCACAGGATCATTTACAATCTCCCATTTAACAGGCATCTCGGCTGCAAATCTGGGGCCTTCCCAGTAGATCCAGTTCTCATGGAGTGATTCGGCAGTGCCGTCAAACAGCACCTCTGCCCCGGAGGGAGCCTTGGCGCCTATACCCACTGGATTCTGGGTGCACGCATTCAGCATAAACAAGGACAGAGCAATAGTCAGAATAGTAATAGCTTTCATGGTCTTATGTTTTTTAGGTATTGTAATGTTTTAAAATATTATCTTCCAATATCATCGGGCAATCCCTTATAGTGACGAAATCCTTCCATGGGCTTTCCATCCTTCTCCACATGGATCCAACCCATAAGCATCTCTCTCACTTGTTTCTCCTCCTCGGGCGACATCTCCGGGCCCTTATAATCAGCCCAGCCTGAACTGAACTGACTCACATATTTCATAAGGGCCTCCACCTTTAGCTCTTCCCATTCAGATATATCCACCCAGGTATTCTTATCCTCTTCGGCCGAATCATATAGCATATACTCTGGTATTGTATGGGCCTCTAGTCCTTCAACGGTAATCTGTCCCTGGAACATAAGGGGCCACATGGCTGCCCTGGCTGCATCGGCCGACAGGTAGGATGAAGCCCTGTGATCGGCCTTATGCCAGCGTTGTGAACCCTTGCCCGGATCGAAGGAGAAAAGCACATCCGGCTTGATCTTTCGAATCAGGCGAACCAGCTTGGCAACCACCTCTTTTTTATCTTCATACTCCAGCATGCCGTCATCATACCCAAAGTTGATATAATGGTCGGTAGGTATTCCCATGGTGGCCAGGGCGGCCTGCTCCTCCTGCTTCCTGATCAGTGCCAGGTCCATCATTCCCAGCTTAGGGTCCTGCGTTCCCACATTTCCTGTGGTTAGAATGGCAATATAGACCTCATTGCCATTGGCATTTAGCATTCCCAGGGTACCCATGGAGTAAGAATCATCATCGGGATGTGCCCCGATCAATAAAATGGTTTTTCCCGTCCATTGTTCCACCGGCTGTTCAGGTTGTGCCATGGACAATAATGGAATGGCCACCAGGATAAGAGTTATCAGAATGTTTTTCATGATAGTAGTTTTAGGTAAAATATTTTAGTTAAAATCAATCATTGCCTTCATCACCCCATCGCCATATGCGGCCACCAGATCAAATGCCTCCTTGCTCTTTTCGAAGGGGAAGCGGTGGGTGGTCATAGCAGCTATGGAAACTTCTCCGGCGGCCATCATATCCAGAGCAGGTTGTACTGCCTCATTCTGCCTTCGAACATTCTGAATACACAGCTCCTTATGTCTGGATTTATCGACAGGGAATGACCAGCGTTCAAACTCCGGGATTCCGATGATCATCAGCTTTCCTCCTGGTTTTAGCAAGTCCACGGCATTATCTATGGCATCCTGCTGACCACAGCACTCAAACACCACATCCAGTAATTCCGGTACCTTTTCCGTAATTTTCCCCACCACATCCTCATGGTCCGGGTTGGCTGTCAGGCTTGCACCACTCCTTTGAGCGATCATCAGCCGTTCATCTATTTTATCACTTACGTACACTTCAGATGCTCCCAATGCCAATGCCGGCAACATTACACTCATTCCAATGGGGCCAAATCCCAGGATGCCCACCTTTGCCCCTTCCATGGGAATTGATTGTTTTACCGCATAGAGACCTATGGCCAGGGGTTCCGAAATGGCTGCTTCATCATATGTCATCTGATCGGGTATCTTAAAGCAACTGGTCTCCGGCATGACAATATACTCTGAAAGCGATCCTTCAGCCTGACCAGGACAACCCAGGAAACGCAGGTTGCGGCATGTATGTGGCCTTCCTGCCATGCACTGATCGCACTCCCAGCAGGGCATGGCGGGCTCAATGGCAATCCGGTCACCTGGTTTTACCATGGTGACTCCTTTCCCAACGGCTTCTACCACGCCGGAACCCTCGTGTCCCACGGTAAAAGGATATTGTACCACCTGGCTTCCAATCTTTCCTGAAACATAGTAGTGGATATCGGATCCACAAACACCCAGGGTTTTCATTTTAATCCGCACATCCCAATCGTACAGAATGGCCGGAGTACCTACTTCCTTCATTTCCATCTGGCGTATACCGGTTAGCATCATTGCTTTCATTATCTTGGTATTTTTAGAGAACTAATAAAGTAAGTAAAATGAAAGCACTTTTTATTGGCGGAACAGGAAATATTTCCGGTGCGTGTTCACTGCTGGCACTTAGCATGGGTACCGACCTCTCAATTTTGAACAGAGGACAGCGAAGCCAGAGTGAATTGTCAAAGGCCACATTTATCCATGCAGACATCAATAAACCTCAGGAGGTGAAAGCTTTACTCAAGGATGAGCACTTTGATGTGGTGGTTAACTTTATTGCATATACGCCGGCGGAAATTGAACGGGATATTCAACTCTTTTCAGATAAGTGCGATCAGTACATATTTATTAGTTCGGCTTCTGCCTATCAGAAACCTCCCAGCCATCCTGTAATTACTGAATCGACCCCTCTGGTCAATCCATACTGGGATTATTCCCGGGATAAGATTGCCTGTGAGGACCTTCTGATAAAGGCACACCGAGAAAATGGATTTCCCGTCACCATAGTAAGGCCCTCTCACACCTATGAAACCGTGATCCCGGTAGCTATTGGCAGCTGGGAGGATTTTACCATTGTTGAGCGTATGAGAAAAGGCGGAACAGTGATTATCCACGGAGATGGCACATCGCTCTGGACCATTACCCATTCTCACGATTTTGCAAAGGGATTTGTGGGTTTAATGGGCAACATACAATCCATCGGGCACAGTTTTCATATCACCTCCGATGAACTATTAAACTGGAACCAGATTTATCAAGCCCTTGCTGATGCAGCAGGAGCCGAACTAAAGGCGGTTCATATTGCTACGGATTTTATATGCAGAGAGGCTGATAAAATGGGTCAGCATTGGATGCGGGGGAACCTGCTGGGGGATAAGGCCAATAGTGCTATTTTCGATAATACAAAAATAAAACGCTTTGTTCCCGGATATGTAGCCACCATTCCTTTCAGGGAGGGAATCAAAAAAACGGTACAGTGGTTCGATGCTCATCCTGAGCGAATTCGGATCGATGAAGAGAACAATCAGCTGATGGACGCCATCCTTGCTGCTTACACTTGCTAAAGACTATTTTGAGCGGGGGTGAAAACTGATAATGGCCTCACGAAGATAAGCACTGTCCAGGTGGGTATAGATTTCGGTGGTGGTGATGGATTCGTGTCCCAGCATCTCCTGCACGGCGCGAAGATCGGCCCCGCCCTCCACCAGGTGTGTGGCAAAAGAGTGCCTGAAGGTATGGGGGCTCACTGTTTTCTGAATGCCGGCTGATTTGGCCAGTTCCTTAATTATGGTAAAGACCATGTTTCGTGTGAGCATCTTCCCTCTGCGGTTCAAGAAAAGAATATCTTCATTTCCAGCCTGTATGGACAGGGAATTCCTGTCGGGCAAATATAGATCGATCTCTTTAAGTGCACGCGGACTAACCGGCACCAGGCGTTCCTTGTCCCCTTTTCCAATCACCCGAATAAATCCTTCGACTCTGAATATTCCGGAGATCTGCAGTTCTATCAGTTCGGTAACACGGAGACCACAGCTATAAAGGGTTTCCAGCATAGCCCTGTTCCTGCGCCCCTGGGGAGAGCTCAGATCAATGAGCTCCAGCATTCTGTCAATCTCCACCACCGACAGCACCTCGGGCAGTTTGCTTCCAAGCCTGGGTCCTTCCAGTAGTGCAGTGGGATCCTTTTCTATCAAATCCTCAAGAAGGAGATAACGATAAAATGCCTTGATTCCGGACAGGATCCGGGCCTGACTCCTGGCTGACAATCCCATTTCACTGATCCAGGCCAGAAACTGACCCAGCTGCTCACGGTCCAGCTCTTCCGGTCCGACCTCCATCTGTGAAAGCTCCAGGAATTGCTCCAGTTTTCCGATATCCGACAGGTAGGCCTCTATGGAGTTGGATGATAATCCCTTCTCCAGTTTCAGGAAACCTTCATAGGCTTTAATAAGTGCCTGCCAATCCATTAGAAAGGAAATCGTTCAAACATAAGAACCAGTGAAATACCGAGTCCGGCCCCGCTTAGCAGCACGTGCCACTCACGCCTGGGAAACCCAATAAGATCCACCACCAATTTAGTTAGCAACATGATAATGGCAACGATGATGATCTGACCCACCTCAATTCCAACGTTAAATGAAAAGAGGGGTAGTACCAGTCCCCGCTCTGCCCCCAGAAGGCTTCGCAAATAGTTGGAGAAACCAAGACCATGGATCAGGCCGAAGAATAGCGCTGCAGTGTATCTCAGGTAATATAACCAGGAGCTTACTTTTTGTTTCCGGGCCAAAAGGTTGGACAAGGCCGTAACAAAGATGGTCAATGGGATTAAAAACTCT
>JAUVIT010000164.1 GCA_030592605.1 Bacteroidota bacterium | reverse complement strand
TGAATTCAGGCTTGCTTTTGTTCTTTATAGTGGCCATATATCTCAATGAGATGCAGATCCCCGCATTTAAAGATGGGATTGCTATTCTTACTTATGTAAATGTATTCCTGCTGGCATCCATTCCTGCTGGATATACCATATCATCCCGAAAAATGGAGGCCATCGATGCAGGAGATTCATTTGCCAAAAAGTTTGAGCAATTTCAGTCAGCCATGATCATCCGCTGGGCCATGATCGAGGGGACCGCACTTTTCTCCCTGGTGGGACTAATTGTACTACAGGATGCTAAGCAGTTGGTGATCTTTGTAATTTGTATTCTTGTGCTGTCCTCAAATACGGTGACAAAGGAGAAGGTGACCCGCATGGCCAAACTGAATTCTGAGGAGTCAAAAGCTTTGTAATTTCCTAAGCACCTCCTGCTTGTAACTGCGAGAGATGGGCAGCTCCTTTTCTCCCATCATTACATGTTCCCGTGAGAAAGACGATAACTTGTCTCTGTTCAGAATAAAGGAGCGGTGTATTCTGAGAAAACCATCAGGCCGCGTACGCTCCATATGGCTGATTTTCTCCTTGGATGAAACTTCTGACCCATCCTGCAGGTGAATCTCAATGTAATCTCCCAGGCTCTCTATATAGAGCAGTTCATCAAATCTTATTTTGGCTGTCTGCATGTTGGAACGAATTGTAAAATAACCCTGGTCAAGCATCGCCTGTTTCCCCTCAAGTTCAGCAATAGCTTTCTGGTCAACAAGATAGTGCTTGATAAGTAAGATGAAGGACATCACCAGTACCACAAAATATAGCGTGCCAGCCATTATAAAAACATCGGTGATCAGCATCCCATTTTGGTTCACATCATAGTAGGCCACCAGTAAGAATGAAAGAATACCTGCTATCATCTCCATACAAAGAGAAACTACCAGCATATAAAAGGAGTAAACACCGAACAGGAAGAACCTGCGCTTGAAAAGGTAGCGGGGAACCAGGAAGTAATTGAAAAAATAGGAGGTGCCGATAATCACCGGCATTAAAAGGGAGACATAGTAGAATGCTTCCATGGCTACACCAACCCATTTAGTAAAGATTATGGTCAGGGATGTGTAAACAACAATCCAGAATATTATGTGGAGCCAGGTTCTCATTTGATTTTCACTCTAAATATCGCAAAAAAATGCACTCTGAAGAGCTATTATCGGTAGAATGCAAGTTTCGAACCGGATTCGACCTTGCGCTGTATACCCCGTCCCCCTTATCTTTGTAGTGTAATTAAGTTTCATTTAAAATTTATCGTTATGAAAGAATGGTTTGTTATGGGTGGTTCCCTGTTTATGAGTATTCTCACCATACTGTTGGTCATTATCGTGGCCGTTGCTGTTTACTTTGCCATCACTATTTCCAGTGGAAAGGCATCGGATAAGGAAAGTTTCAGGTATCAGCTCAGATACGTAAAGTCGCTTGGGCTGTTTACAATGATTACAGGGATCCTGGGCCAGATGATTGGGCTCTTTTCCGCTTTCATCGCCATTGAGGGCGCTGGAGATATCTCACCGGCTATGATCGCAGGTGGACTGAAAATTTCCATGATCACTTCTCTTACAGGTGTTGTAATCTTCCTGATATATATTGCTATTTGGTTCTTGCTGGACCTCTGGTATCAAAAAACTATCAATTCTTAAATGAAAAGAAACCATAGCAAAAATGGATAGCATCAGCTGGTCAGATTTTGAAAAAATAGAAGTAAGGGCAGGCACTGTGGTGGAAGTGAAGGAATTTCCTGAAGCCAGAAAACCTGCCTTTAAATTGAAGATTGATTTTGGTGATGAGATCGGCATCAAACAAGCTAGTGCACAGATTACTGATCATTATTCCACGGAGGACCTCAAGGGAAAGCAGGTGATCTGTGTGGTAAACTTCCCTCCCAAACAGATCGGACCATTCATCTCCGAGTGCCTGGTTACCGGCTTATACAAAGAAGATGGTTCAGTGGTCCTGGCAGTTCCCGACCGTGAGGTCAGCAATGGAGCAAAATTCGGGTGAATCCAGTGCTCCGCAAGACACGAATGATTTGTATATTTAAAAATCTAAATTCGGGTCTTGCGGAGATTTCTAATACATACCCTGGGCATTCTTTTGCTGGCAACATCCCTCCAAGCACAGGATTCCATCGTGGAGCAAAAGGAGTTATGGCTGGAACCTTTGACGATTTCAGCAAGTAATTCTTCCTCTTTAGTTGTTTCCGGGATTTGCGGGAACCCTCTTCTTTCCCCAATGGAAGTACTGATCACTGATAAGTCAGGTCATCCGGTTCCCGGGATCCGGGTAGCATTCCGAATCATTGCACAGCCAGACCAGGGGGAGGATGCTACACTTAAACCACGACTTGTATTTACGGATTCCTCCGGTCTGGCACAGACCAAACTGATCCTGGGATCTAAGCCGGGCACTTATCGCATATCCGGAAGGATTGAGGAAGGATTTCCTGACAATGAGGTAATTTTTACGGCAAAAGCCAGTCGGAAAAACTGGGTCTGGATCCTGATAATTAGCTTATTCGGCGGACTTGGCTTATTTCTGTTCGGCATGCATGCCATGAGTGATGGGATGCAGCAATCGGCTGGAGAACGCTTACGTTCCATTCTTGAAAACGTAACCCGGAACAGGATTGTGGGTGCTGGCATAGGCACTTTTGTGACTACCATTATACAGAGTAGCAGTGCAACTTCGGTGATGCTGGTGAGTTTTGTGAATGCCGGTCTTGTTCAGTTCAGGCAAACCATTCCGGTATTGCTTGGTGCTGCCATTGGGACAACCATCACCGCACAGATAATTGCCTTTAAAATTACTGAATACAGTCTGCTTCTGGTGGCTGTGGGATTTTTTTTACAGACCTTTTCGAAGAAGGAAAAATTCAAATCTGTGGGATTCGCTCTGTTTGGTTTTGGGATCCTTTTCTTTGGTCTGGAGATCATGTCAGATGCCATGGCTCCATTGCGCGACTATGCCCCCTTTATTGATCTTTTGCTCTGCCTGGAAAGCCCTCTGGTAGGAATCCTGGTTGGAGCTGCATTTACAGCCCTGATTCAATCCAGCAGTGCATTTATCGGGATCATGATTGTACTTGCTTCCCAGGGCTTACTCTCCCTGGATGCCTCCATACCCTTACTGCTTGGTTCAAATCTGGGCACTCCTGTTACAGCCCTTCTGGCCAGTATGAAAGCCGGGACAGAAGCAAAAAAGGTGGCAGTGGCTTTCCTTTTCATTAAAATCATCTCTGTGGTAATCTTTGCAGGATGGACAGCACAGCTTGGTAAAATACTTGTACAGCTCACACCTGATGCCAGTCTTCCAAGACTTATTGCCAATGCACATACTCTGATAAACGGGGTGCTTATGCTGGTAGTTCTCCCCATTTCACCACAACTTGCCAGGTTCACAGACTGGATTGCTGGAAAGCCAAAAATGGCAGAAAAACAAGCTTTCAGGACACTTTATCTGGATAAGGGAATGACCTCCACCCCCTCCCTTGCTCTTAACCTGGCCAAACAGGAGATTTTAAGAATGGGTATGATTGTCAGGACCATGTTTTCCCTGATCCGCTTTCCATTCCTGGAAAAAGATGCTTCGATGCTGGGTAATGTATATATACACGAACAAGAGGTTAATTTCCTCTCCGATTCAATCAAATCTTACTTTCTCAAAATCAACAGGGAATCCATGAACAGTAAACAGGTGAACGAATCCTTCCTGCTCCTGTATTCCCTGAATGAATTTGAAAAAATCGCGGATATCATATCGGGGAACCTGGCCACAAGAGCCGAGCGATGGTCACTGAAAGAGTACGATTTTTCTGAACAGGGTAAAAGAGAAATCGGGGAATTTCATAAAAAGATTGAAAAACAGTTGAGCCGTTCACTTGTGGTCTTCGAGGAGGCCAACCTTCAGACAGCAGCCAAGATGAAAACCAAACATAAAGAATACAGGTTGTTGTCCAGAGAGCTGGAAAAACAGCACTATGACCGAATCATGGAAGGTATGACAGAATCCATTGAAAGTAGCAAGACCCACCTGGAGATCCTGGCCCTCTACTCCACTATTGACAGCCATGCCACCAGTATTGCACGAAGCGCACTGGAGTGGGATCAGAATCCGAAATAATGGGAATAGCAATGAATTTACTAAGCCGGGAAAGGAGCATCAATAAAATCAATGATTTTGCCACCAGGGAGATCCCATTTGTTTTTCTGATCAATTTTAGCGGGGAAGAAAACATTGTTATGACTCCTGAAAAAGCTGCCGCCGCAGGCTTCTTCCTTGATATGCCAGGGATGGCAAACCATACTTTTAGAAAGAGTCCCGGTCCAGGCATCCAACTGACAAAAATACCACCCGATCCTAAACGATACCATCAAGCTTTCAAGCATGTCATTGACCAGATACATTACGGAAATTCCTTTTTGCTGAACCTCACCTTTCCCACACCAATCGAATGCAACTATTCACTTCAAGACATATTTATTCAGAGCAGGGCCTCGTTCAAACTATACCTTGAAAATGAACTGGTCGTATTCAGTCCGGAAAGGTTTATCAACATCAAGGGAAATACCATCTCCTCCAATCCCATGAAAGGCACTATCGATGCCAGTATCCCCGGAGCTCACAGTCTGCTTGCATCCGATCCCAAGGAGGACGCCGAACACAACACCATTGTGGATCTTATCCGGAACGATCTGAGCATGATCGCATCCCATGTGAGGGTCAAGCGCTTTAAGTACATTGAAAAGCTGAAAACCCACCAGGGTGAACTCTTACAGATGAGTTCCGAAAATACAGGAAAGCTGCCAGTCAATTTCATGAAGTCTTTGGGTGACATCCTGTTTCGCTTGCTACCCGCAGGATCCATTTGTGGTGCCCCGAAAAAAAAGACCCTGGAGATTATTCGGGAAATCGAAGCTTATGAACGCGGATTTTACACCGGAATTTTCGGCTATTTCGATGGACAAAATCTTGATTCGGCAGTGTGCATTCGCTACATAGAGAAACAGTGGAAAAAGCTATTATTTAAAAGCGGTGGAGGAATTACCTTTATGAGCGACTGTAAGAAGGAGTATGAGGAAATGCAAAAGAAAGTATATGTCCCGGTTTATTGAAACCATACAATTGCTAAATGGCGAGCTGCTTAACCTGGAGTTCCATCAGGAGCGGTTTGAACGCACCAGGTCGGAAGAGCTGGCTTTGAAAAGGCATCCGCAACTTGGTGAGG
>JAUVIT010000208.1 GCA_030592605.1 Bacteroidota bacterium | reverse complement strand
CGGAGCACTATCTTCACCCCCACCATGCACCTTCTGATCCGTCTTTACAACATGCTTCCCGATTAGGGCATTTACTTTTGCTCCCTCTTCAAAATATACTTCAATTTCCATATGCTTCTATACTAATTTGACTCCAGTGTGACACGGCCTGGCTCCAGACCTAAGGAGCTTAACTCCACAGTGATGGTTCCGGGCTCACCATTTGATCGAACAATTACCATACCCTTACCACGAAACAAGCTGAATGTATTATCTGTCAAGCTTCCCTGGTGGACAGGGCCCGCATTTCCTGCTGCCTGTAACAGAGCCGGACCGGATACCTTAACCTTTACCTCAGCATCGTTGGTTGCTGCTACCAATCCCTCCTGGTTTGCGGCTTGTACATTTATAAATGCCAATGAGTTCTTATGAGCTGTAATTGTTGTTTTTTCACTATCCAATATCAGATGAGTTGCCGGCCCCACTGTTTTCAGGACCACCGATTCCATCTCCTTGGCCTCCTGCATGCCAATAGCCTTCAATTCGCCAGGTTTAGAAGGCAGTTCAAAATGAGCTACAAATTTATCCAGTGAGTCGATTCTTGAGACTCCCACCTCTGTACCGTTCAATTCCAGTTTTACCTCAGAATATGAAGTGTAGACTTTCACTTGAATTAATTTACCTTCGTGGCCCTCCCAGTCCCAGTGATTCTCTTCGTCGTACCACCACCAGTAACTTAAGCGGGATTCCTTCCCCTCCGGAATGGGTGTGGAGACCAATACCTCCAGTTTGCTTTCTCCCCAAAGTATATCCCGGTAGTGAGATTGGGGCTTCTTATTGCCCAGGATATCGATATCACCGCACCAGGCAAGATACCAGGGCCATGGTTTCAGGAAGCTCCCCTGGGCTTTGTCCTGCTTGTCAAAGAGATCATGGTGACCAATCCCCGATTCGCCAATATAATCCATCCCTGTCCATACAAAATCGCCCATTACATAAGGAAGGCGTTTCACCAACTCCCAGTTCTCCCAGGCATACTGAGGGAATGTTTCAGATCCATACATCATACGCCCTGGAAATTTTAAGTGATCAGATTCATAGTTCAAAAACTGATAGTTGTAGCCCCCGATATCCAGCATGCTGAAGGCCCCCTCAGAATAGTCCCAATCTTTGCCGGGATTGTCCCAAAATAAACAGACCGCCTGTGTCACAGGCCGGGTATCGTCTAGCTCTTTGATTGCATTTGCCAGAGTCTTCCCAATTTCAATTCCTTCCGGATCGGCCCGTTCCTGTACCTCGTTGCCAAAGCTCCACATTACCACACTGGGATGGTTCCGGTCTCTATAAACCATGGCCTGTACATCCCTGATATGCCATTCCTCAAAGTAATTGGAATAGTCATTGGGTCGTTTGGGTAAGATCCAGTGATCAAAAGATTCGTCGATTACCACTACCCCGATCTCATCACAGGCATTCAAAAATGATTCTGAGGGAGGATTATGGCTGGTCCGGATAGCATTATATCCATTCTCCTTCATCCGTTGCACTCTTCGATATTCCGCATCCGGGACGGCAGCTGCTCCAAGCAAGCCATTGTCATGGTGCATGCAGGCTCCTTTCATCAGGAGCTCCTCTCCGTTCAACAGGAAGCCATCCTCCACACTGTATGCGATGGACCTGATACCAAAGCTCGTCTCATAGCTGTCAACTGTCTTCCCGTTTGCCAGGAGGGCCACTTCTGCACTATATAGATGAGCTTGATTGATATTCCAGAGTGATGGCTCCTCGATTGTGCCAGATGCAATGAGTGTGGCAAGTGAATTTGCCCCAACAGTCACAGCAATAGTTGATAGCTTCATCTGCTGATGGTCTGGCGAGCTTATCAGGATCTCTCCACTGACCTCGACTTCTGAGTCCTGCCTATTTGAAACCTCAATCTCAATACTGATACTTGCCTGCCTGGCTGAAACATCCGGCGTGGTCACATACACACCCCATGGAGCAATAGCCACGGATTGAAGCACAGACAATGTCACCGGCCGGTAGATTCCGGCCCCGGCAAACCACCTGGAGTTCTCTCCCGGGTTCACAGTTTTCACTAAGATTAAATTTTTCTCCCCAGGGCCTTTCAGGGCCGGGGCGATGTCAAATTGAAAAGGCGTATAGCCATAGATATGCTCACCGGTCAGGATGCCATTTACCCACAGCTCCATCTGGCTCTGCACACCATCAAAACCAAGAATGATCTGCTTACCTTCCACTACATTCGGGCTTATAAACTCCTTCCTGTACCAGGCAGTCCCGTTACGAAGGTATCCTACATCTACACCCCCCGGTAGATTTTTATAAAACGGACCCTTATGCAGGGAATCCTGAACCGCATAATCAATGATGCTCCAGTCGTGCGGAAGATGGACCGTGATCCACCCCGAGTCATCCTCACCGGCCGCAGAGAGATCATGGATATCACCCATATGAAAGAGCCAATTGGCATTGAAATCAGCATCCCGAAAATAGCTGCTTGTTGCTTCACGATCGCATGAGCTTAGGGCAATGGCGAGAAATAAAATAAGAAGTTTAAATTTTGAAATAATCATCTAACAAATTTTAGTCTATCAAGCTGGCAGTGTGGCAATAATATCCCTCAGGAAATCATTCACACTAAAACCGCTCAGACTGTATCCCATGCGAACCACAACTAACTTTTTTGAAGGGATCACATAGATCCGCTGTCCCAGGAAACCATCCGCAAAAAAGACATCGTCCGGCACATCCACCAGGGCATTCTCCACCTCCGGTTCTTTCAACCAGAATGTACCAGCATATTGGTCATCAGAAGCCGGAGCCGGGGTTTTCATATACTCCACCCACTCCGGGATAAGAACTGTATCCCCTTCAAAGATTCCATCGTTAAGGAAAAGCATCCCAAAACGTGCCCAGTCCCGGGTGGAGCCATAGCTGTATGAGGAGGCTACAAAAAGCTTTCTGGCATCGGTCTCCACCACAGTATTCAACATTCCGATGCGATGGAACAGGCGGGTATAGGCATAGCCAAGGTACTCGTTCTCATCTCCAATTGCCATTCGCAGCAGTCCGGAAAGCAGGTTTGCATCGCCCGAGGAGTAATTCCAGTACGTTCCTGGTTCATGTTCCAGCTTGCTCCCTTTTATGGAAGCAAACATATCGCCACTCTGCATCAGCATAACAGTAGCTTCTGAGATGGTAAAATAATTCTCCACCCACTCCAATCCGCTGCTCATATGCAGAATATTCTCCACAGTAATATTTTTGCGTGCATCACCGTCCCATTCAGGAATGCCAGTTGGTGCACTTACATCCATTCTACCTTCCTGCACCAATGCTCCTGCCATGGCCCCGGTTACCGTTTTGGTCATGGACCAGCCATGAAATTTGGTCCAGGAATCATAGCCCTCAAGGTAGTTTTCGCCGATTAGTTCATTGTTGTAGACCACCACCACTCCAAGTGTTTTCTTTGTTGGTTCAGCATCCGGACTGTCAATGGCTTTATCGAGAATAGAATTTAATTTTTCATAATCCACTCCTTCTGGCAGTTTTTCAGGGATCATATCGCCCAGAGGCCAGGGGATAGTATCCTGGCTATACCCCGGGTCAGGAATTTCGAAAGAGTCCGCCATCAACTCTTCTTCCGCCTTGTCCAGTACAATCACAGCTCCAAGTCCCTCCCTGAAAACCACCTTTCGCTTTCCCAGCCCAAATACCTTTGCGGTGACTGATTTCTCCTCATAATCTATCTTACATTTGGCCAGACTAATGGGGAAAAAGGAGAGATCTTCAGCTGCCACCCGTTCCGGGCTTTTACCTGCCAGAAAAACACTGGAACACATGCCCTTAGCTGCAAAGGCAGTGATAATGGGAACCCTTGGCCATGCAAACCATGTAACAACAATGATCAACGCGATCAACAGGATCCAGAGAATTCTTCTAACAAGCTTTTTCATAAAGGAGAATTATAATATGACACCCCAAAATTATCATATAATCCGGAAACCAAATGGAGGAGGAAAAAAAAGGCAGCCTTCATTAATACATCCATAAAATAGAATATAAAAAAATAATCTTATAAAGGGCTTGAGGTTACTTTGATTTCAAGACCATAGTTGAGTGAAATGTGGACACTTCCTTTATTGCACGTACCAATAGCTGAAACGGTAACATCAGATGTGTCGTAGGCTTCAAGTATATCATTTAAATCATTATAAGAATCAGAAGGCAGGGGCATAGAAAAATTATTATCTAAGTCCCAGTCATTCAAAAGTGTCCAGGTATAGTTCGAGCCAAGCGTATTTGAAATTATAAACTCCGTACCCGTCAAAAGTAGTACTCCTGATTGATCTACTTCGTTTATTTCAATGGTTACACTCTCAACTTCAATAGCATCAATCAAATCAGCATAATCTTCCAGATCAGGATTTATAACCTGGAGAATCGCGGATTCATTAAATCCAAAATCATTAGTAGATTTCAATTCAGTATCATCCGTTAGAATATCAAGCTCAGCTTCTAAGGTAGTATCAATCTCTACTTCAGTCCAGCCTTTGATCATCTCGCAGGAACTTAAGCCTGCTGTCAGCATCAGCAACATAAAAATTCTTATTGTAATTTTCATAGCTATGTAGTTTAAAT
>JAUVIT010000249.1 GCA_030592605.1 Bacteroidota bacterium | reverse complement strand
TGGCACCGGGGCCATCATGGCTGTTCCCTGTCACGATACCCGCGACTTTGAATTTGCCTCGGCATTTGGACTTTCGATCCCTTGCATACTCGATCCGGATACCGATGATGTAGCCTTGCGTGAAAAGGTAGTACAGGGCTTAGCCTGCTGGACCGGCGATGGAAACTATATCAACTCTGCCTCACAGGAGACCGGACTGGATATCAACGGGCTTTCAAAAGAAGAAGGGATTGCAACAACCATAAAGTGGCTGCACCAGAATGAATTGGGAACTGAAGCCATCAATTACAAGATCCGGGACTGGCTTTTTAGCCGGCAACGCTACTGGGGAGAACCCTTCCCGGTGATTCACTGGGAAGATGGAGAGATTTCATTGCTGGAGGAATCTCAGTTGCCTCTGCAACTTCCAGAACTTGAAAAGTATGAACCCGGAAGCCATGGGGAATCGCCTCTGGCAAATGCCACCGAATGGCTCCACGTAAGCGATGAAAAGGGTCGGAAAGGCAAACGCGAAACCAATACTATGCCTCAGTGGGCAGGATCATGCTGGTACTACCTCAGGTATATTGATCCCAAAAACGATAAGGAACCCTTCTCCAAAGCCAAGGAAAACTACTGGCTTCCGGTGGATCTCTATGTGGGGGGAGCTGAACATGCTGTACTTCACCTGCTCTATAGTCGCTTCTGGCATAAAGTATTATTCGATCTGGACATTGTGTCTACGGATGAACCCTATACCAAACTGTTTAATCAGGGAATGATCCTTGCCTTTGCCTATGAAACTGAAGCCGGGGCCAAGGTAAGTAGCGACCTGGTGGAGGATCGCGATGGAGCTTTTTATCATACCGTAACTGGCGAACAGCTTACTCAGATTGTGGCGAAAATGTCTAAATCTTTGAAAAATGTTGTGAATCCAGACGATGTTGTAAGGGCTTTTGGAGCTGACTCACTTCGCCTCTATGAAATGTTTCTTGGACCACTCGACGCAGTAAAACCCTGGGTCGAGAACGGGGTAAAAGGAGTTTACAACTTCCTTAACCGTGTTCATAGGTTTTTTGCTGACAGCTCCCATTACCATGAAGGTGAAGAGGACCAGGAGCTAATGAAGTCGCTGCACGCCACCATCAAAAAGGTTGAAGGGGATGTGGAGGCGCTTCATTTTAACACCGCCATCTCTCAGATGATGATCTTTACCAATCTAGCCATTAAGAAGGGGAAAATAACCCGCTTTGGTGCAGAGGCATTTATAAGGGTGCTGGGCCCCTTTGCTCCCCACCTGGCAGAGGAGATATGGAGTTTGCTGGGTAACAGTGGCTCCATTGCAGAAACTGCATGGCCCCCATTTGATGAATCCATGCTCCAGGAAGACTCTCACGAATACCCTGTCATGATCAATGGGAAACTCAGGTTTAAGATTTTGCTTCCTCTTAATATGGCAGAAGAGGAGATCAAAGAGCAGGTTCTGGCTCATGAAACCGCTCAGAAGTGGACCAAGGGAGCGGATCCCAAGCGGTTTATACATGTTCCTAAAAAGATCATCAATATCGTGGTATGATAAAACGAAAAGGAAATCGGTTCACAGGCTTTTTGCTTTTTGTGGGACTTATCGGGCTAAGCCTAATACAGTCAGCCTGCGATACCACACCAAGCCAGGCTGCAGCTTCCACTCCAATCGAGGCAACGATTGCCGATACTCTTGTCCAGGCAACAGATATTTATGGGATTCCCCTGGATATCTATCACATTCAGGAGGGAAAGGTAGGTCGCAACCAGACCCTCTCCGACCTGCTCCAGCCCCTGGGACTGACCTTGCAGGAGATTTATCATATCTCCCAGCTTCCAGACAGCCTTGTTAATGAGCGAAAAATAAAGCAAGGTAACCGCTATCTGTTTTACTCAAAGGCCGATACTGTTTCTGAACTCCCCCTGTTTGCAGAATCTGTATTTATCTATGAAAAGGATCTCCTGAATTTTGTGGCTATCAGTATTGATCCCGATACACTATGGGCAAGAAATGGACAGAAACCCGTTAAAACAAGACTCCAGGTAGCCTCCGGGACCATTGAAACATCCCTATGGGAATCTATGCTGGCTACTGATGCCAATCCCATGCTGGCAATTGAATTAAGTGAAATCTTTGCCTGGACCATTGATTTTTTCGGAATACAACAGGGCGATCGTTACAAGGTGATCTATGAAGAATCCTTTGTGGATTCGAATTCCCTGGGTATCGATAAAATTACTGGCGCCTGGTTCTACCACAATGAGAACGATTTCTGGGCAATTCCTTTTGTCCAGGACAGTGTCAGAAGTTTCTTTGATGAAAAGGGAAACAGCCTTCGCAAAGCATTTCTAAAAGCGCCCCTCAGGTTTTCAAGAATCAGTTCTGGTTTTTCCCACTCCAGGTACCACCCCATATTGAAAATAAGGCGTCCGCACCACGGAGTCGATTATGCTGCTCCCACCGGCACCCCGGTACAAACGGTGGGTGATGGAGTGATCACCAAGGTGGGCTATCAGAGAAATGGAGGAGGCAACTATGTGAAAATCAAGCATAACAGTGTATATTCCACCACCTACATGCACCTGAGCGGTTTCGGAAAGGGTGTGAGACAGGGCGTTTATGTAAAACAGGGTGATATCATCGGGTATGTGGGAAGCAGTGGCCTGGCTACCGGTCCGCACCTCGATTTCAGGTTCTATAAGAACGGCAGTGCTGTCAATCCACTCAAAGTGGAGGCTCCTCCTGTGGAACCAGTACACGAAACGAATATGCAGGCCTATGGATGGACACGCGCCTTTACAATAAGCTGGTTAAAGCTCCTTGAGTAAGTTTTCAACCACATTCGGGAAAAATTCATACTCCAGTTCATGAATCTTCGCTGCAAGAGAATCTGGCGATTCGTCCGAATCTATTTTACACTGCGCCTGGAAGATAATATCACCCTCATCATATTCCGGATTTACATAGTGAATAGTAATACCCGATTCTGATTCTCCGGCTTCAATCACCGCTTTGTGCACACGACTGCCATACATTCCCTTTCCACCATATTTTGGAAGTAGTGCAGGATGAATGTTAACTATCTTATTTTCAAATGGTAAGAGTAAATATGACGGGACAAGCAAGAGAAAACCTGACAGAACTATATAATCAATGTCCCGTTCGACAAGCAGATCAAGCACTTTTTTAGAACTGTAAAACTGCTCTCTTGTAAACACAAGCGATTCAACCTCAAGAGATTGAGCCCTGGCTATCACTCCTGCATCGCTACGGTTGGTAAGCACAACCCGAACATCTCCAAAGGGACTCGTTCGAAAAAATCGAATCAAATTTTCAGCGTTCGTACCTGATCCGGAGGCAAATATGGCTATGTTCTTCATTTTTTTTTGAAAATAGTCGAATTTTGCATTTCTTTGCAGCGTTAAAAATAACCAATAATATTAATTAAAATTTACAGTCATGTCTGACATTGCATCAAGAGTAACAGCAATCATCGTAGACAAATTAGGTGTTGATGAGAATGAAGTAACTGCAGAAGCCAGTTTCACAAACGACCTGGGAGCAGATTCTCTTGACACAGTTGAGCTAATCATGGAATTCGAAAAGGAATTCAATATGGGTATTCCCGATGACCAAGCTGAAAACATTTCTACTGTTGGTGATGCCATCAAATATATTGAAGAGAACGCAGAGTAAGGGTAGTTAAGAGTTCCAAAACTTATTGGTATGAGACGGGTAGTTGTTACAGGATTGGGGGCGATTACCCCCCTGGGTAAGAATGTACAGGACTTCTGGGAAGCACTGGTTAATGGTGTAAGCGGAAGTGACTTGATTACTCGTTTCGATACTGAGAAATTCAAGACAAAATTTGCCTGTGAGATTAAGGATTACAACTCACAGGACTATTTTGACCGGAAAGAGGCCCGAAAGCTGGACCCCTATGCCCAGTATGCCATGATTGCCGCCCATGAGGCCTACCTCGATGCAGGCCTTGATACGGCAGAGCATGACAAGGATCGTGCAGGGGTCATCTGGGCCTCCGGCATTGGTGGCCTGGACACTTTCACCAAAGAGATCGAGGGATTTCTGGCAGGTGGAAGAACCCCAAGGTTCAGCCCCTTCTTTATTCCCAAAATGATTTCTGATATTGCTGCAGGGC
>JAUVIT010000071.1 GCA_030592605.1 Bacteroidota bacterium | reverse complement strand
ATTCCCCCGCTTGCATTTTCTTCAATATAGCTGACAACATCACTTAAGAGGGAGTCGCGTGTGGCATAGTTGGAGCCAAAAGAAAATGAGCCTCCTATTCCAAAATAGGAGACAGGAAAATACCCGGCATCGAATTTGATGGCGCCTCCGGTATTGGCATAACCATTGCTGGCGAGATCGCCTGTGGCAGCATAATCGCCCTGGGGTATGCTGGCCCCGAAGGATATGCTGGCAAAGTTTTGCTGGGCAATAAGTTGCAGGGAAGCGCCCGCCATAAGCAGGGTCAATATATATATCGCTTTTCTCATCTCTTTCAGAATTTTCAGTTCAAAAGTAACAATTTCTATCTTTTTCTTTTGTATGGCATCGTCATACACCGTACACCGCCTCCACCACGAGAAAGTTCTGCCCCATCGATAGTCAGCACATATTTATTGATGGTGGAGAGCTCAACTTTACCATTTAAAACATCCTTCGATCCTATGATTTCATAACCCGATTGATGCAGGTTTTCGAGCGTATGTACATTTCTGTTATAACCAATAAGTTTGCCCGGACCAAGGGCAAAAAAGTTGGCCCCGCTGTGCCACTGCTCCCGCTCCTGGGTTACGGTATCTTTCTCCCCGCCACAAAATGAGGGTTTAAGATCCATTCCGAGTTCCTTCAGAGCTTTAACCAGGTTCTCCACATTACGGATGGAGACTACTTTCCCATTGTCGATATCAATCTGAATGGTCTGATATTTATTGGATTTAAGGATCAGGGGTTCATAAACCATGCAGGAGTCATGATCCAAAAGGGTAAAAGTCATATCCAGATGGATAAATGATTCAGGAGTGGAGGGTAGTTCCTGGATCAGAAGGTGTTGTTTCTCCTTTCTTTCAGAAAGCATTTTAACCAGAAAGTCGATCCCCCTGGAAGTGGTCCTGGTCCCAAGTCCGACAAGGGTAATATTTTCAGCTGCAACCAACAGGTCCCCTCCTTCGAAGGAGAGGATATCCCTGCTTGCAAGACCCTCATCAGGATGAACGGTCTGCACCCTGAATCGAGGATGGTAATTGAAGATGGCCTGCATGATCAGCGCCTCCCGGTCTCTGACCCGGTTTGCCATTCTGGAGATCAGTACCCGGTCTCCCAGGGCCACAGAGGCATCCCTGGCAAAGAAGAAGTTGTGCAAGGGTCTCAGGGAGTAGTGTTCATTACTCAGGTAAGCGGTGAGTGTATTGCGCTCAAGGGGGACTCCCTGGACCAATTGCTTGGCCAGCACTTTTTCATTAAGATCCAGCAGCCTGTCGATCAGCTTCGGCTGCCCCTCCTGGTAGCATGCCTTTTTGACAATCTTTTCCCTGATTTCGCTTGATCGTAAGATATCTTTTAACAGATCCATGATCCGGAAAGTGGGGGTCAGGTGTTGAAGGAGGCACTCCAGCTGATTGTACTCCCTTCTGGCCACAGAAAGATTGAGAATATCACTGTAGAGGGCGCGCTCTGCATTTTTGGGGGTCATGTTCTCTACTTCGGGTCCCGGAGGATGAAGAAGAACCCCTTCAAGCTCACCCGTTTCTGTATATACCTGAATGGCCGACATGGCACAAAGTTAATAGAATTAGCAGATCATTCATTCTGAAAAACCGTTCCGCTTATGGGTTCCGTCGCAAAATGGCTTGTTTGAAGAATTCCCACACCGGCAGAGGAATACGGGCTCATCTATTTTAATGATCTTCCCATCTGAACCTTTTATTCGCTTTGGTCCTGTTACTTTGAGGGGCCCTCCGGCCATCACTTTGAACAGGGTTCTTTCATTCTCCATTTCCAGTGCTTTGGTCCGTGAAATCAATCTTACGGTGCATCCCGTCGCAGTAAGGCATATTGCGGGAAGAACCACAGCGGCAGAAGGAGGTCATTGTAGATGGTTTAAGCTCCTGGTCGTCGCTTCCTATAATAGTGAATTTTCCCTCTACCACAATGGGCCCATCTTTCATAATGCGTATGCTGGTTGCTTCCTTTGGTGCTGACAGCGATCTGGGGGTCTCCTCTTTCGGCCCCACGTGCCTTTGTGCTTTAAGCTCCTCCTCTGTAAGATCCTGGTTATTCTTCCAAATCAGGGCCTGTGTGGGACATTTATTGACCACCTCCATGATTTTGCGGGTGGGTGCCCCATCCATATTTACCCAGGGTCTTCTCCCGGGATTGAAGACTTCGATCAGTTCCCTGAAACAGGTGGTGGCATGGATACATTTTGAAGGTATCCAGAACACGGTTATGTCGCCATTGGTATACTGTCTGTTTCGGGGATCGTCCATCTTTTAATCTTGTGCTTATATAGCAATAAAAAACAACGAAGCCCTGGGAATGTTCACGCCCTTATATGAATCCGGCCTCAATACCGAGAACAATGTCTTCCATGACCTTATCCTGGTTTTCGGGATCATATTCGGTTTTCAAGTTGTTTCCAAAGATCCGGGCAATGCCCTGCCAGAAGAAGGCGGTAAAGCCTCCCTTCAATTCCTTGATTACCTGGTAGGAGGTTCGGCCGGTTTCGCGGTCAATCAGCTTAACAAGGATAATGCCCTGTGTAACAGTCAGTCG
The DNA here is from genome assembly GCA_030592605.1 of Bacteroidota bacterium. Lineage (GTDB taxonomy): Bacteria > Bacteroidota > Bacteroidia > Bacteroidales. The sequence goes on along the minus strand of JAUVIT010000071.1, from coordinate 4,801 downwards.
TTTGACCTGCTTTTCAAACTGATCCATGATCTCCTTCTCAGCCTGATTGATGTAAGCTTTCTGCTCTTTTTCACTATTGAGTGTAGCCAGGTGATCATCCAGCTCTTTTAGTTTGACGCCTGCAATCTGGGCATAGGGGTAGGCCTTTTTGATATTGCGGATCATTCGCCTGTACCTTCGTTTCAGGTAGAGGTATTCAAAATCTCTTCTTTCATATACAAGGACCTCCGGCAACTCAAAGATGGGGAGGGTATCGGAGCCTTCCACTACAGCACGGGTCACCACTGAGTTATCTTTCTGTGGTTCCTGGGCGGCCAGATCTGTTACATAGCAGAACAGAGCAGCACCCATCAATATATGGAGCAGGTATGCTTTCAATGGATTGTAAAATAAGCAAAAACTGTACCGGTCTTGCTTATAGCCGGATCTATTTCATTAGTTTAAACATGGCATCCACCAGATTATTAGCACCGTCTGCTATCTGGTCGATGGTGGCATCCAGCATATAGCATGGGGTGGTCACAAGATTATGATCGGGATCCACCACCACCTCACCATGGGTGGTATACACATGATTGGCTCCCAGGGACTCCAGCGCATCGATGGTACTTTCATCATCACCAATGGTCAGGTGAACTTTCCCAAGCACTTTTGCCAGAATCACTGGTGAAATGCATAGGGCCCCTACAGGTTTCTTCAGCGCAACCATCCCTGTGATGGCTTCTTCCACTTCAGGAAGGACGGTGGCATCGGCTCCTTCAAATGCCCAGCTTGAGAGGTTTTTGGCGGCTCCGAAACCACCGGGCAACAAGAGGCCATCAAAAGACATAGGGTTGAACTGTTTCAGATTCCTTATCTGACCCCGGGCGATACGGGCCGATTCCACCAGTACGTTCCTGGTCTCCTCCATCTCCTCACCAGTAATATGGTTTATTACATGGTGCATATTCGTGTCGGGCGCGAAAATTTCATAGCTGCCACCCTGTTTGACAATGGCCAGCAGGCTTAGCGTAGCCTCATGTATTTCTGCACCGTCGAAAACGCCGCATCCCGAAAGCAAAACTGCAAATTTCTTCATAGGTTCTATTTTTAGAGAATTTGATATTTTTGTAAGGACCAATTTATGGAAAACAGGTGGTATTGTAAATGGAAAGTCAATACTATAGAACATTTATAGGATTGCCGCTGCAGGTGGAACCGATCTTTCTTCAGGCCCGTCACAAGCTGATAGCTGCTCTGAAAGAGGAACGAATCAGCTGGACAAATCCGGACCAGTATCATGTAACACTCAGGTTTATAGGCGATACAGACATAACTGACGTAAAGAAGATCGAGAATGTTCTGCATGCAGGGATTCATATTCCGGAGCGGATCAGGCTCGACATCGCCGGACTGGCCAGTTTTGGACCGAGAAAAAGACCCCGGGTCCTCTGGGTTGGATTTGAAGAGACAGACTTTTTTGAAAACTTAAAGAGCGAAGTGGATCGTGTACTTGAGATGTGTGGGATTCCTGCAACTGAGCAGCCATTCAGGGCACACCTGACCCTGGGCCGGGTGAGAAGCCTGCAAAATTTACAGGACTATTACCTTACAGTGGAAGCAATGAACCAACAATTCTCAGGTTCAGTCATTTTTGAGAAGCTGGTGTTCTTTCGAAGTATATTGGGTCCCCGGGGACCTGAATACCATGTGTTGGATGAGATAGTGTTCAGGTAGTCTTAGCCCTTCTTGATCTCAATCAATACATCATCCTTCATGACCGATTCCCCCTTTTTTACTGAAATCGTCTGAACAATTCCCGTGATGTGGCTGCTTATCTCATTTTGCATTTTCATGGCCTCCAGGATGATAATGGGTTCTCCTTCCTTCACCTCTGTGCCCTCTTCAACCATGATGTCGACAATCTTTCCTGGCATGGGAGCCTCAATGGATACACTGGTGGATGCATCGGCCTGTTGCGCCAGGTATCTTTTGCGTTTCAATGAGACGGGGGTCTCCACGGTGAAGGAGTGCCAGACACCATTAACCATAATGGTATAGCGATTCTGCTTCTTCTCGATTACATCGAGCATGTATTTCTTATTCTTCCAAACAATATAGGAGAATCCTTTGGGATCTTCATGAAGCTTGATATCCACCTCTTTCCCCTGGTACTTGATCCGTTTCTCCAGTGGCTTTTTAAACTCATAAGCTTTATTGGTTGCGCTGAGCGCTATGAGCTTGGTTGATTGTTTTTTCTTTGCTGCACGTGCCATATTCTGATCCAGATTTATCGTAAGCGTTTCTTTAATACCCAGGGGGTAATTGCCTTGCCATTCTCTGTATTAAGCGGTTTTTCTTCATTTTCATTTATCTCCCGGGCGTAGTCGTAGGTGGCAAAAAATGCAGCCAGCAGGGCATCGTCGGGTTCATTCTGGTAATAAATCTTCAGCTCTTTACTTAGAAAAGAGGTATTGAAATTTCCCTTCCTGAAGTTGCTATTCTGAAGAACAGCTCTGCAGAAAGCCAGGGTTGTTTTGGTCCCTTTGATCCAGAATTTCCTTATGGCCAGGCTTGATTGTTGCAGGGCCTTCTCCCGGGTTTCGGCATGAACGATTAGTTTCGCGATCATGGAGTCGTAATAGGGCGTAATGACTGACCCGTCTCTGACCCCTGTATCCACCCTGACGTTTTCAGACTCCGGCCAGGAGATCTTTTCAATGGTACCGAGACTGGGAGAGAAACCGGATTGAACATCCTCGGCATTGATCCTCCATTCAATGGCCCACCCGTTCAGCTTGATATCCTTCTGTGTAAAGGGAAGTTTTTCTCCTTCAGCAATCAGAATCATTTGTTCGATAAGGTCGATCCCGGTAACCATTTCAGTGACCGGGTGCTCCACCTGTATACGGGTGTTCATCTCCATAAAAGAGAAACTGTTGTCAATGTCCAGCAGGAACTCCACAGTACCAGCTGAATAGTAGTTCACAGACTTTGCGATATTGATGGCAGCATCCCCCATTTTTTTCCTAAGAGCCTCGTCCAGGGCAGCGGAAGGAGATTCTTCCAGAAGTTTCTGATGTTTTCGTTGTATCGAACACTCCCGTTCACCCAGGTGCACTACGTTTCCATGTTGATCCGCCAGGATCTGGAATTCAATATGTCGGGGCTCCCTGACAAAGCGCTCCAGAAACACATCGGGATTGTTAAAAGCCTTTGCAGCTTCATTGGTGGCCAGGGTGAACATTCTTTCAATGTCTTTCTCTTTCTCCACCACGCGCATACCGCGGCCACCTCCTCCGGCTGCAGCTTTCAGGATCACAGGATAACCAATCTTATTTGCAATTTTTCGGGCCTCTTCGGCATCCCTAACTGTTCCCGGACTTCCACCCAAAAGGGGAACGCCGTTTTCCCGGGCCAACTCTTTGGCAATGGTTTTATGCCCCATGCGATAGATGGCATCGTGTGAAGGTCCTATGAAGGTGATCTTCTCCTCTTCACATCTTCTGGCGAAAACCGGGTTTTCGGCCAGAAAACCATAACCGGGATGAATGGCATCAATCTTACGCTTTTTGGCGCTCTTGATGATCCGTTCGATATCAAGGAACTCAGGAATCACATCATCATAGTTCTCAGAGAAATCGATGATCTCATCTGCCTCTTCAAGGTACCAGGCATTAGGTTCTTTGGCTGTTTTTATCACATAAGACCGGATACCCATTTTTCGGGTGGTCTTAATGATCCGGATGGCGATCTCGCCACGGTTGGCTATGAGTAGGCTCTTAATTTTCATAGAAGAAATTTAAAGAGGAATATTGCCATGTTTCCTGGCAGGGTTATCAACATGTTTTGTTTCAAGGGCTTCAAAGGCACGGATCAGTTTGAGCCTAGTCTCGGCCGGATCGACCACTTCATCAATGAAACCGCGTTCTTCGGCTACATAGGGATTTGCAATCTCATTGCGATACCTTGCGGTGAGCTCTTTTTTCATAGCTGCAGGATCCTCCGAAGCTTCCAGTTCTTTCCTGTAGATTATGGCCACAGCACCTTCGGGTCCCATTACAGCAATCTCGGCTGTTGGCCAGGCAAAATTGAAATCTCCCCCAAGATTTTTGCTATTCATAACACAATAGGCACCACCATAAGATTTTCTAAGGATTACAGTAATCCTTGGAACTGTGGCATCTGCAAAGGCATAGAGCATTTTGGCTCCGTGCCGGATGATTCCGCTATGCTCCTGGTCGATTCCCGGCAAGAATCCTGGAACATCTTCCAGGATTAAAAGTGGAATATTGAAGGCATCACAGAATCTGATAAAGCGGGCTCCTTTATTGGAAGAGTTGATATCCAGAGTGCCGGCAAGTACTTTAGGCTGATTGGCCACAATGCCAATTACCTTTCCATCCAGTCTACCAAACCCGATCACAATATTCTGGGCATAATTCTCAGCGATCTCATAGAAGGAGCGCTTGTCCACAATGAGATTGATGACATCTTTTACGTCATATGGCTTATTGGGATCGTCTGGCACAATATCCCTTAATTTCTCCTCCACATCGGCAGTTTCATCGACCGATAACTCCATCTCTGGTGAGTTCTCCATATTATTCGAGGGGAGGTAGGCCAGTATCTGGCGGACCCCCATCAGGGTATTCTCTTCATCCGGGAAGACCAAATGTGCCACACCGCTCTTTTTGGAGTGAACCCCTGCACCACCCAGGTCGTTGAGAGATACATCCTCATTAAGCACCTCTTTCACCACATTGGGACCGGTAACAAACATATAGCTGGTCTGATCTGTCATAAATACAAAGTCGGTGAT
>JAUVIT010000189.1 GCA_030592605.1 Bacteroidota bacterium | reverse complement strand
TTCCTTTGGGAGGGGAGGAGGATAGGTTCTTGTACACGGCATAACTTGAAGCACTAACAGCCAATCCGCCCATTCCCAAACCGGAAATCCTGATAAAATCTCTTCGGCTAGTCATTGAATGGTCCCTTTTGAAAAAAATTGAAGTTATAAATTTGAGGCGGTAAAGATAATTCTAAATTGCTCATATACATACATATCTAAATACATAGATATTATGTAAATACCACAACTGAAGCGATTTAAGGCTATTTAGAATTAAGCTAAATTATTTATTAAGTGCTGTTTTGTAGCATTGAAGCCACATTTCTGCCTCTATCAACATGTTGGAAAAGGCCTGGAAGGGTCTTCTGAGAAAGCTTGAAAGGGTGGCTGAGCGTTCTAACATAACCGGCAAGGAGTTGAAAGCAAGAGAAAGGGCAGCGTATGCTCTGCCAAAACCTATACCCAGAAGGTATTTTGTTACTCGCGGATTTCTGATTTCTACGGAGAGTCCGGAAAAGGCAGAGACAATCAGGACAGCCCGCAGGCTCATCTCCAGTCCCACCAGGAAACCGTTTTCCAGACGGAAGTCAGTTCCTTCAGGTGGATGCCAGAATATACCGGCAAGCAGTGTCATCAGCACCAGCTGACTCCAGAAGAAAGGTTTCTTCAGGCGGTGAATGATCCGCTTGTAATAGAAGAGCAGGAACACCAGATAGAGTCCGGCAGGAATGAGCGATTGTAACTGAAGACCAAAGCGGTTGATCAATAGAAGGAGGGCTGGAATCATGATTACATGAAGAAGGAGGAGAAGGAAGCGGAAGGCCTGGTTTGGATCTGCATCCTGCCAGGCAGAGGCAAAGGGATCAGCGGGTTTGGCAATAGAACTTACTTCTCTATGAGTGCGAAGAGCCCTTCTTCCAAGGAAAAAGCCAGCAAGCGCAGCAGCAGCACCCACCAGGATATACAAGGCAATGATCCCTAAAATCAGGTCCTTCGGATTGCCCTCCTCCAGTCCCAGTTGTTTTTGAAGGAAGCGGAATAGGTTGACATAGATGTTCACCAGGTCGTTTCCATACAGGATGAAGAGGCTCGCAAGTTTATGCAGGATGGTGCTAAGCAGGGCGGCAATACCAGCAAGGATATAGCCGATCATGTTCCGACCTATCAGATAGATGATCAGATCCATAAAGAGAGCCTCCATCATAATTCCGGTCATGGGTCCCAGAATCACTGCGCTGGGCGAGAGCGATTTCATTAATCCACAGATTAGCCCGGCCCTCCAGATCAATCCGGTTTCGTTCCAGACCTGCAGAAAGGAGATCATCAGTATGATCGAAAAGGTGGCCAGGATGGTGCCTGAAAAAGGGATGTGCAGGTTGTGCAGCAGGCTTCCTACAATAATTTCAAAGCTGGCCCACAATCCACCTGCTACTGCCGCTTTCAGCCATATTGAATTTAATCCTCTTTCCATTCTATTATCTTCCAAAACCGGGTGGTATGCGTTTGAGATCCTCCTTGCTGTTAATATTCAGGAAGAGCTCAGGAAACCAGCATTCCATCTCTTTTGAAATCGGGACGATCTTACTATTGCAGCGTGTCAATAGATGGTTCACGGCAAAATCTTTATTTGAGATCATCTCTTCCATGGCGGCTGCGGTATGTTTCCTGTAAATACCACATAGTGGCTCAGGCCTCTCCTCTGGCATGCCTGGCAAAACAATATCATAGTCATCAATTTCACTGATTAGAAGTCTGAACAGGGATTCATTTACCAGGGGCATGTCGTAGGAGAGGACCAGATTCAGCTCACTGGACGATTGTTTTATGCAGCTGTAAATACCGCCCAGGGGACCGATCCCCTTCACTTCATCACAAACCTTCTGGTGATCTAGCCGGAGGGCGGATCCATCGCAGGTGCTCACCAGGACCTCATCACAGAGTTCTTCCAATACAGCCAGGGGGTATTGATAGAGGAGTGAATTGCCAATGCTGAGGGTGCCTTTTTCACTCCCCATTCTTCGGCTCATTCCTCCTGCAAGCAGAATCCCGGTTAAGTTTTTACTGTTAATTGACATAAATCTTCCTTGAAAACCGACGCAAGGTAAAAATGTTTACCCTAAATTAGAGATATAATTTACAAGCTCTTTATCATGACAAAAAGCACTCACTTGAAGCGAGATGGAATTAAGACTAATTATTCCGGGGCCAGGGAATATGATCTTGTGATTATAGGATCGGGTCTCAGCGGTCTTTCTTCCGGATTGATGTGGCAGAAGAATACAAAGGACAAACGGACATTGATTGTTGAGAAAAACACCTATCCCGGAGGTTACAGCACCGCCTATGAACGCGATGGTTATGTGTTTGAAACCACCCAGCTCTTCCCGGATATCATCGATATATTGGAGTACCTGGAAATTGATCTGGACCTGAAACAATATGAAGGGAATTTCATGCGTCGCCTGGTGGTGGGGGGCGATCAGGTGGAGGAATATAAGATACCGACGGGAGCAGAAAATTTTAAAGCCTACCTTATAGCTAAATTTCCCGATGATGCTGATAAGATCAGATCTCTGATGGACTATTCGGTGGATATGTTCAAACAGGTACGCAAACTGAAGGCTAATGCCACCCTGAAAGATAAACTGAAGATCCCATTCCAGGCCCCCAAGGTGGTGGCCAATTTGAATCGTACCTATTCCGGATTTCTGGATAAATTTGGAATCACCAATCCAAAGCTAAGAGAGGTCATGGAGACTTTCACTTCCTTTTCCGGAGTCCCGTCCGACAGGGCATCATCCATTATGGCCACCGGGGCCATGCTCTCTTCCATGACAAGATGCTTCAGGCCCTTTGGTTATTTTGACGAGTTTCCGGCAAAGATGGCTCAACTCTTCCAGGAGCGGGGCGGTGAGATTTGCTTTGATGCCGAGGTGGAAAAGATCCTTGTGGAGAACGGGGAAGCCAAGGGAATAAAGATTAAAGGTAAGGAGGATGTAATTCTGGCTGGGACCATTATTACGACGGTGGACCCAATGCTTGCCATGCGAACCCTGGTTGGAGATGAACATCTGCCGGCCTCTTATGTGAAGAAGCTGGAGAATACCATTATGTCGGTTTCTTCCATAAATGTGGCTTTGGGACTGGACGACAAAATTGATATGAGCTCCCTGGATCTGGATTATCCCTACAATGTGGTGTCGACCGGACTGGGAACGGCCGATAGACTATTTAAAGGCTACCTGGATGGTGACCATGCATTTTCGGATGACTGTTTTCATATGGCAGTCATTTGTCCATCACTGACCACTGGAGCGAAAAATACCATCACCCTCCGGTGTACTCCTTTTGCCCTTGGCCAGTGGAAGGAGTGGAGGGAAAGTGATTACAAGAAGTACCTGGCAGAGAAAGAGAAGTGGGCTGACTTCTTTATCGGCATTGCAGAGAAGTACTTTATTCCCAATCTGAGCAAACATATTGTGGTGAAGGATATTGCCACCCCTGCCACCTATGCCAGGTATTCCGGATCACCAAGTGGTAGTCTGTACGATATGGCTTCCCTGGTTACCCAGTTTGGACCCAAGCGACTGCCCATGGTTACGCCTGTGAAGAACCTGTATCAGCCCAAATTTTCCCATGGCTTATATGGGACCATGATGAACGGAGTGCAAGTTGTGGATTTGCTGGTCGATCGAAAATTTAATGATGGGAACTCACTTTTTGCACCACTTAAGCACTAAATTTCTATATTTAAAAATCAAACTCGCACTCTAACTTATTTACCTACTAACTTCCACACCCATGCCTAGCAACAGAAGAGAATTTATCAAGAAGTCTGCAGCAGCCACTGCTGTGATTGGAATGTCATCCCCATTTTCCATCATGAAGGGAGGAATACTCGGAGCCAATGAAAAACTGGTCTGCGGGGTGATTGGGGTCAACGGGATGGGCTTCTCCGATTTGAGAGCTTTCCTGGATCTGCCCAATACCGAATGTGCAGCACTTTGTGATGTGGACAGTAATGTACTGAATAAACGGATCAAGGATGTGGAGAAGATCCAGGGGAAGGCTCCAAAAGGATATAAGGATTTCCGTCATTTGCTGGAACATCAGGGACTGGATGTGATTATTATTGGAACGCCCGATCACTGGCACACCTTACCCTTTGTATATGCCTTACAGGAAGGCTATAGCATCTACTGTGAAAAGCCGCTGGCCAATAGTATTGAAGAGTGCAACATCATGGAACGGGCGGTTCAAAAGTATGGAAATGTGGTGCAGATCGGACAATGGCAGCGCAGTGACACACACTGGCAGGATGCCATTAAGTATGTTCACTCCGGTCAGCTGGGGAAAATCAGGACCGTTCGTGCCTGGTCCTACCAGGGCTGGATGAAATCGGTACCTGTGGTGGCCGATGCTCCCGTTCCGGAAGGGGTAGATTATGACTTCTGGCTGGGGCCGGCTAAGAAAAGACCATTTAATAAAAACAGGTTCCATTTTACCTTCCGCTGGTTCTGGGATTATGCCGGGGGCATGATGACTGACTGGGGAGTTCACATCGTGGATTATGCGCTGTTTGGGATGAAGCAGTATGCACCCAAATCAGTGATGTCCATGGGTGGTAAGTTTGCCTATCCGGACGATGCATGCGAAACTCCCGATACCCAGCAGGCCATCTATGAATTTGATGATTTTACCATGCTATGGGACCATGGAATTGGTATTGACGGGGGTTACTACGGGCGCTCTCATGGGGTTGGTTTTGTGGGTAATGATGGAACCCTGGTGGTAGATCGTGGAGGCTGGGAGGTGATTCCAGAACCTAAAGGAGGGAATCCCACACTTGACAGGGTCGACCTCATAAAAGGGGACGGAAAGGGCTTACATAACCATATGGTTAATTTCGTGGATGGCATCAAAAACGGCGCAAAGCTGAATTGTCC
>JAUVIT010000055.1 GCA_030592605.1 Bacteroidota bacterium | reverse complement strand
TTCGCTCCACTGTCCGTCTATCTGACCTGGAGTATAAATTCCTTTTTTTAGCATTCCAATTCCGAACATATCACGGAGCATGATAAATTCTGCGCGATCCACGACCTCTTCAGCCAGGTGAGCGGGGATGAACAGTACTCCTGTTTCCCTGGCCAGTACCACATCGCCAGGGAACACTGTGGCTCTGCCAATCCGGATGGGAACATTGATACCCATCAGCATAGATTCTGTCAGGTAAGAGGGATCAAATCCTTTAACAAAGGCATTGAATCCTTCAATCTTACCCAGTCCTTCCAGATCCCGTGATCCGCCATCAAAGACAACTCCATTGCCCGAGTTGGCATAGATAGCATTGCCCAGATTATCGCCAATCAATGTGCCATTTACCACTTTACCGAAGCCATCGGCCACATATACGTCGCCCTGTTGTAGTGCATCAATGGGCCAGGAGTTCATGGCTCCCACACGTCCCAGTTCATGTCCCTTTTCTGTGAGACGATCCATCACTTCATGTCTGCGGGGCATATACTGAGCAGTCAGTGCCCGGCCAACCACAGGCTGATCATCGTGAATGGTGACCCAGTTGCCTTCAAACTGGGTGTGGTATCCTTTGGAGCGAAGAACTCCCCACGCTTCTTCAATGGATACTTTTTTCATTCTCTCCAGGACCTCATCAGCTACTTTGGGCCTGCCATCATCGAAACGTTCTCCGGTCCATTCACTGGTGTAGTAGACCAGCTCGTCGGCGGTATTGAAGAATTGTGCGTTGGAATTCTGACAAAATGCCAGGAGAATTACTGTTACAAGAATCAGAGACTTATTCATGGAAAAAAAGTTATGGTTAGTTGTTTGTATGCTCGTTTGTCGGGTCCTCGTTTTCGGATTTTCGGCGCCACCAGGTGGCCAGAGAACTGCCGGTAATATTCATCATAGGCCCGAATACTGCAGGTGCCAGTCCAATGGTGGCCACCCTTCCCATCTCCAGTGCAATCCCCGAGGCCAGTCCCCCGTTCTGCATACCCACTTCGAGGGCTATGGTACGACATGATTTCTCATCCATCCTGGCTAGCTTACAAATCCAGTAACCCAGGAAGTAGCCTGCTGAATTGTGTATAAGGCATGCCAGGACCAGTAGCAGCCCTATCTCCATCAGGCTATCTCTTCCCGCTGCAGTTATAACCACAATAATTACTCCGATCCCGGCCATGGACACCAGGGCCAGAAGCTTATCAAGCGCAATTTTCTTTCCGCCCGCTAATCTTGTGAATAGAAGCGCAGCAACAATGGGAAGTACAAAGAACCAGAGCACGTCCATCCCGAATTGCATGAAAGCTGCACCCAATTCAAGGTCGGAGGTCTGGAACAGGATCAGGTTCTTTCCTGCAATAATCAGGAGGTAAACCACCCCCTGAGTTATCTTGCTTTTGAGATTCTCCTTGCCGTATGCCATGGCATTGAACATCAGTCCGGCCACAATGGGAAGAATAACGATATTGATAATGCTCAGCATCATTCCCCAGAAGTCGATGGGCACAAATTGTCCGGCCAGTAACTTCATGAGTGAAGGAGTGATCAGTGGTGCCAGCATGGTGGCCACCGCAGTCAGAGTAACAGACAGGGCAAGGTTCGCTTTGGCAATAAAGGACATTACATTTGAAGCCAGTCCGCTTGGAGAGGAGCCTACCAGGATAATTCCGGCAGCTACCTCGGGCGGGAATCCGAAGGTGGTGGCGATGGTAAATCCGATGATGGGCATAATGGTAAACTGACATACCAGTCCAAGCAATACTCCCTTAGGCATTTTTACTACGCCGGCAAAATCCCGGAAGCTCATTTGAGATCCCATACCGAACATAATGATCTGCAGCAGGGGTACGATGGTCGCTTTCAATTCAAAGTCGCCCCATTTAATAAACAGCCCCGGGTAGAACATGGAGATAGAGACTGCAGCAAAGATCATGATGGTATAGGAGAATCCTTTGGAAATGGCATTCCCCCGTACGCCAAAGGCGAGGAGTATAAAAAATGAGATCAGAAGGGGACCGGTGAAGGTCTTGCTGTGGGTAAGAATTGCCAGCAGAAACAGGATCATCATGAGGCCTGCCATGCCCAACAATATCTTATAAAGATTTTTTTTCTTCATAGACGAGCAGGGAAGATATAAAGTATTTTAATAATTTGTATGCTTATACCAACAAAACCTATTATGGAATCTTACAAAAATCGAAGATCTTTCCTGAAAAAGGCCGGATTGGGTGGATTGGGACTGGGAATGCTTGTGCATGCCTCTGCGGAGGAGCAGGTCGATTACCTGACTCAGAATGTCAGCCGATATTCGGGGCCCTCTGATCTGAAAATTACCGATATGCGTATTGCGCAGGTGGGCAACGTGCCCATTGTGAAGATATACACCAATCAGGGTGTGCACGGACTGGGTGATGTTCGTGACGGGGCCGATAAACGCTATGCCCTGATGTTGAAGAGCCGGATCCTGGGAGAGAATCCATGCAATGTGGAGCGAATCTTTAAGATAATCAAGCAATTCGGCGATCATGGACGACAGGGAGGTGGCGTGTCGGGTGTGGAGATGGCTCTGTGGGATCTGACCGGTAAGGTTTATAATGTACCGCTCTACCAGCTATTGGGTGGAAAATACCGCGACAGGGTGCGAATCTATGTAGATACACCAACGGTAAATGACCCGGATGAATTTGCCCGTAAAATGAAGGGCCGCATCGATCAGGGTTATACCATAATGAAAATGGATATCGGGATAGGTCTTATTAAGGATATACCAGGTACCCTGACCAATACGGAGCACTGGGATGAGATGCGCGGATGGGAGCAGAGCAAAGGGAGTTATGGACTGACCATGCATCCTTTTACCAGGGTTCAGATTACCGAAAAAGGAATCGCGGAGATGGTGAAATACCTGGCGGCCATGCGGGAGCAGGTAGGCTGGGAGGTGCCTGTGGCCATTGATCACCTGGGACATATGGGACTGAATAGCATGATCAGGCTCGGACAGGCCTTTGAGCCCTATAATGTGGCATGGCTGGAGGATCTGATCCCCTGGCAATATACCGACCAGTGGAAGGAAATTTCCCGGGCCATTAATGTTCCCACACTAACCGGTGAAGATATCTATCTGAAGGAGGGATTCAGGGACCTTATCGAAAAGAGAGCTGTTGATATGGTTCATCCCGATCCGGTTTCAGCAGGAGGTTACCTGGAGACCAAGCGGATCGGAGATTTTGCAGAGGAGCATGGAATAGCCATGGCCCTTCATCATGCCTCTTCGCCCGTTTCTTTTATGGGCTGTGTGCATACGGCAGCTGCTACGGAGAACTTTGTGGCCCTGGAACACCATTCGGTCGATAAACCCTGGTGGGAAGATCTGGTAAGCGGTCTTGATAAACCCCTGGTCGAGGATGGATATGTGACGGTTCCTGAAAAGCCCGGGGTGGGTGTGGAGCTGAATGAAGAGGTGGTAAAAGAGCACTTACATAAGGGAGAGGAACTGTTTGCACCCACAGAGGAGTGGGATGAGCGGCGTTCCTGGGATAGGCAATGGAGTTAATATTAGTCAAGCAAATAAGCATATGAAACGAACATGTTCTTTATTAATCATAAATATCACAAAAGGATATGATTAAAAAAGAATATGTGAGAGCGGAGCGGTTACATCTGTTCTCAAATTTTCAAATAGAATGAAATGAAATTGAAAATTTTAAACAGATGAAACAACTTTTTGTATTATGTCTGGCAGGCATTCTGATGGGATATACTGCTGATAAACCTATGAATTCCGGAACCTTAAATCCTGGTCAGCTTCGCTGCGAATACCTGGCTTATCCACCTGTAGTGGATGAAGCGCAACCCCGTTTGTCGTGGATCAATGTGGCAGGGGAAGGTGTGCGTGGACAGATCCAGACCGCCTGGCAGGTGCGGGTGGCCAGTTCGAAGAGTAAGCTGGAGCAAGCCGATCTCTGGGACAGTGAAAAGCAGCTTTCCGAGCAATCGACACGTGTTAAATACAGTGGAAAAGCACTTGAATCCAGACAGGAATGCTGGTGGAAGGTACGGGTGTGGGACCGCGATGGAGTGGTTTCAGACTGGAGCGAAGCAGCCAGGTGGCGCATGGGCCTACTGAATCCAGATGATTGGATGGCGGAGTGGATCGGGGCTCCCTGGCAGGGGGAAGAGGCGCTTCCAAGACCAGGCAATCCCAATGCGGAACCGGAAGATAAGGGTCCCCCGGCCCCTATGTTCAGGAAAGAGTTCAAGATAGAAAAGAAGATTGAAAAAGCGGTGGCATTTGTAACTGGACTGGGCTATTTTGAATTGTGGCTCAATGGAGCCAGGGTGGGTGATGATGTGCTGGTTCCCAACCAGACCAACTATGGAAAGAGACCGAGGCTTGAAGATGCATTGATCGCTCTTCCCGATGATTTCACGGAATACAAAGTAATGTATATGGCATATGATGTGAAGGATCTCTTGAGTAAGGGAGAGAATGCCATTGGGAGCATTGTGGGAAATGGCTTTTACAATGCAGCCAAATTCTGGACCGAAGGTTATGGCACCCCCAGGTTCCTCTGTCAGCTGCATATCAGCTATGCCGATGGAAGCGAAGAGGTGATTGCCAGTGATGCCACCTGGACCGCTTCCAGGAGTCCCATCCTGATGAACATGGTCTATTATGGCGAGGATTACGATGCCAGGCAAGAGCAGGACGGATGGTGCATGCCCGGTTTTGATGATTCGCAGTGGGAAGCAGCAGCTCTCAGGCGTTCACCCTATGGAAAACTGGTGGCTCATACGGCCTATCCAGACAAGGTCACGGAACGCCTGGAACCGGTCTCCATTGAGAAGCTGGGAGAGGGCCATTACTTTGTGGATTTCGGTATTGAAATTTCCGGATGGATCCGCTTAAACCAGGTGGTGGCTCCCGGGGGACATAAGGTTGAGCTGGAGCCAAAGGCCAATAATTATTCGGGAAAGAATACATATATATTCAGGGGAGAAGGTCCGGAATCTTATGCGCCCCGTTTTAACTGGTTTGTGTTTAGCGGAGTGGAGATCACCAACTGGCCCGGAGAGCTTAAGGCCGAACATCTGACCGCCGAAGCGGTGAATACTTATATTGAACCTTCAGCTACTTATGAGACCTCCAACGAGCTGTTTAATGAAATCAATAAGATATGGCGTCGCAGTCAGATCGACAATATGCATGGCGGACTTGCCAGTGATTGTCCTCACCGGGAACGGTCCGGTTATACGGGCGATGGCCAGATTGCCTGCAATACAGTGCTGCACAATTACGATGCAAGGAATTTTTATCAGAAGTGGATCGGGGATATGCGTGATGCGCAGATTAAGGGAAGCGGTTATGTACCCAACGGTGCCCCCTGGCAGCCTGGATGCGGAGGTGGGCCCGCCTGGGGAGCGGCAATCTGTGTGATGCCATGGGAGTATTACCTTCAGTATGGCTCCATGGATATGTTGGAGGATAACTATGGCGCCATGAAGGGCTACCTTAAGTATATGCATACCTGGACCGGGGAGGATGGAATCATGCATTCGAAACGGACCGGCAATGATGGCTCTATTGTTAAGTGGTATAATCTGGGCGACTGGCTGCCCCCCGGGGAGCTGATTCCTGATGAGATGGTGCACACCTTTGTGCTCTGGTATTGTGCAGATATCACCTCCTTAACTGCCAGGGTACTGGGTATGGAAAATGAGGCGGAGGCATACAATTCATTGGCAGATAGGACAAAAGAGGCATTTCATAAACGTTTTTATGATAATAAGGCTGGTTCATATGGTGATGCCGGGGGAAACATCCTGGCCCTGAAAATGGGAGTCCCGGCGGAGCAGTATGACAAGGTAGTGGCAGCCCTGAAGGCAGGGGTCCTGAAGAACGGGGGTCATCTTGATACCGGGATTCTGGGTACCCGCTTCTTTTTTGAGATGCTGGCCGATCATGGATTGAATCAACTGGCCTTTGAAGCCATGAATAAAAGGACCGAGCCCTCCTTCGGACACTGGATTGAGCTGGGTTCCACCACCACCCGTGAGAATTGGAATGAGAATGGCTCCCATAACCATCCCATGTTCGGGGGTGGACTGGTGTGGATGTACAGGAACCTGGCCGGCATGCAGGCCGATCCCCGGGATCCAGGTTACCGGCATGTCATTTTTAAACCACAGCCAGTACAGGAGCTGGAATATGTCACCTATACCAACGATACCCCATATGGAGAGGGAGGTATTACCTGGCGCAATGAGGAGGATGCCTTTACGATGGAGATCATCGTTCCGGTAAGCTGTCACGCTACGGTTCATGTACCAGCCTCAGATCTTTCACAGATTACGGAAAGCGGCAGGAGTACAGATCAGGCCTTAGGGGTCACATTCAAAGAGATGAAAGATGGCTATGCCCTGTTTGAAGTTGAAAGCGGAAGCTACAATTTCCGGGTCAGGGAGAGGTCTGAACCATGAGTAAAGCATTCGTCCTGGCGATATTTTGCTTTCTCATCTTGTTTTCTTTTTTCTGCAAGGAGAGAGAACCCGTAAGTAGCTCCGTAACTTTTATTGAAAAACTTGAAGGCCTGTCGGACAGTATCCAGGTTGAGAACATCGTAGTCTTAAATCTTTTTAAGAGCCAGATACTTGCTCATAAAGCAAATGATTTCGATAGTTTGATGATCGTCGAAAAGGTATATTATCCACATAAGGAGTTGTGGGATAATTGTTACGGAATGATTTTTGGCGAGGAAAATGCCTCGAAATTCTCAACGATTAGTGGAATGGTGAATTGGAATAGAACGCTATATCCTGAAAACAAAGACTTTCTTAATCAAAGGGCCAGTGAGCTGATGGCCATAAATCTGGATTCAGTCCTTGAAATAAATTTGAATAAATTCAGCAAGTTGGCGCCCTTCAGACCCCAGGCAAGGATTAGCATCCTGTTTACTCCTTTTCAGGGGATTGGCTTTGGAGGCTGCAGTAATGAGCAGTTCTGCTTTGAACTTAACAATGTTGATTATGATGTAGCTTACACCATCGAAAAGGGACTGCCACATGAGTTGAATCATTTTGTATATGAGCCCTTACGAGATAATGATCCAGATCAGGGTACTGCACTGTTTTTGACTATCGATGAAGGGTTTGCCTGCTATTTTACCTGGCTGTTTTTTAATGGGCAAATAACTAAACATGAAGCTGTCGAAAACATGAGTAAGGAGGACTGGGATTGGTATTTAGAAAATGAAAAGCAAATTTTCGAGATGCTAAAACCATACTTCAAGGACAAATCGGGAGATAACCCGCTTCTTAGAAACGATAATTATGCTTTATTTCCTGAGGCACCCGAGACCTTGTATTACTGGTTGGGTTTTCGAATTGTAGAAAGCTATATAAGAACATTTGGAGAGGACGCCTGGATGGATATATACCAGATGAATGTTCAGGAAGTTCTTGAGAAGAGCAAGTATGAAATGTATATAAACGAACTATAAATTTAATCCAGCTCGCGGTGCCAGCGGGTGATTCTCACATTCTGGCTTTCACGGAGATGTTCAGCCAGGCGCTCTGCACAGTAGACTGAGCGGTGCTGTCCCCCGGTACAACCATAACTTACCAGAAGGTGAGAGAAGTTTCGCTCCTCATACTTATCCACCGACATATCGACCAGAGAAAAAGTATTGTTTAAAAACTCATCCGCGTCGCTTTGCTGGTCGAGGTATTCGATCACCGGCTCATGTTTTCCGTTCATCTCTTTAAACTGCTCCAACTTGCCCGGATTGCTTATGACACGGCAGTCGAAGACATAGCCCCCACCATGTCCGTAGGGATCCTTGGGAATGCCGTGTTTGTATGAGAAGCTGTTGATGGAGACGGTCAGGGTGGGCTTCCTTCCCTCCTTGTCCTTGAACCTCTTTAGTTTTGGGGCTTGCAGTAAGTCCTGAAATACTTTAAGAAGGGTAGGGATCTCGAAGGAAAAATTCACATTGTTAAGGATCCATTTCAGATCGTTCAGGGCATAGGGAATACTTTGCAAAAAATGGGCCTTCTTTTCATAAAATCCCCTGAACCCATAAGCGCCCATGGCCTGCATGATCCGGATCAGCACATAGCCATAATAGGATTCCCTGAATTTCGCTGCATCAACAGAAGGGTAGTTGGCCAGGCCGGCGATGTAGTGTTCCAGCAGCTCTTCCCGGACTGCCGGAGGAATATCGGCCTTAGAGTCGTACAGCAGAGAAGCCACATCATACTGCAAGGCCCCCTTCCTGCCCCCCTGGTAATCTATAAAGCATGGCTTCCCGTCACGCAGCATTACGTTACTCGACTGGAAGTCGCGATAAAGAAAGTAGTCC
>JAUVIT010000362.1 GCA_030592605.1 Bacteroidota bacterium | reverse complement strand
TATTTATTAGTTGTAATATTGCGCCTTATAAAACAATATATAATTCATGAAAAAAGCACTGAAAATTATCGGAATCATTCTGGGTTCCCTGATCGGAATTATCATTATCGTTTTTCTTGTCTATTCTACAGGAAAAGGAAAAGCAGCTAAAGAACTCTATGCTCAGCTTGGGGAAGAAGCCCAGGAATTGACTATAGATGGCTATACTTTCCGTGACTTGAATAAAAACGGAAGCCTGGATATTTATGAAGATGGCAGGGCTGGACTTGAAGCACGTGTGGATGATCTGCTTGGACAGATGACCCTGGAAGAGAAGGCTGGGACCATGTTTGTCTCCATGATTGGAATGACATCTGAGGGTGACCCTTACGATAAACCTAAAATTTCCAAGGACCCATTTGATATTATTCTGGCTGCTATGCTCCCACCAGCTTCAGAGATGCTGGTGACTAAAAAGATGAATAGCTTCAATATCATCAATTCGTACAATCCTGATATTCTGGCCAGGTACTATAACAATATCCAGAAAATCGCCGAGAGGATGCGGCTGGGAATCCCTATTACCATTGCAAGCGATCCCAGACATGCTGCTGAGAACAACCCGGGTGCGGCTATTTTCACCCCTACATTCTCCCAGTGGCCGAACCAGTTGGGACTGGCCGCCACAAGAGATACTCTTCTGGTACGTGAGTTTGGGGATATCGCCAGACAGGAGTATCGTTCTGTGGGAATCACCGTGGCCCTGCATCCCATGGCGGACCTGGCCACTGAACCACGATGGGCCAGGATTAACGGTACCTTTGGTGAGGATGCTGCATTATCTGCCGCCATGACCAAGGCCTATGTCTTAGGTTTCCAGGGAGATGATCTGGGTAGCCAGAGCGTGGCCTGTATGACCAAACACTTTTCCGGAGGTGGTCCTCAGGGAAAAGGCGATGATGCCCACTTTGCATACGGAAAGGATCAATTATACCCGGGCAACAATTTCGACTATCATGTGATTCCTTTTACCGAAGGTGCTTTTGTGGCAAAGACCGCTCAGATTATGCCTTATTATGGTGTTCCGGTGGGGCAGACCTCTGAGGATGTAGCATTTGCTTTTAACAAGGAGATTATCACCGATTTGCTTCGTGACTCCCTTGGATTTGATGGTATTGTTTGCACCGATTGGGGAATCATTACAGATAGTAAAATGGGTGAGGCCCGTGCCTGGGGTGTAGAGGATCTGACATCTTCAGAACGTATCAAAAAGGCCATTGATGCCGGATGTGATCAGTTTGGAGGTGAATTTGTGCCTGAACTCATAGTGGAGAATGTAAAATCCGGTGCAATTTCGGAAGCACGCATCGATGAATCGGTCCGCAGAATCCTCAGAGATAAATACAGGCTGGGTCTCTTTGATAATCCTTATCTGGATGAAGCGGCAGCCTTGAAGATTGCCGGGAACGAGAAGTTTATGGAAAAGGGCAGAGAGGCGCAGGCGAAATCCATGGTGCTGCTAAAAAATGAAGGACTGCTTCCGCTTGCAAAAGATGTAAAGGTCTATGCAGAAGGATTCAGCAATCTGGAAGCGCTTGAAAAATACGCAGAGCTTGTGAAGGATCCGGCCGATGCCGATGTGATAGTAAAGCGGATGACAACTCCATACGGTGATCCTAAAGGAAAAAGCTTTCTGGAACGCTTCTTCCGTCAGGGAAGGTTGTGGTACAACGATGAGGAGATTGCTGAAGTTGCTCTGCTTGCCGATCAGAAGCCCCTTATAGTTATCAGCCACCTGCAACGCCCAAGTGTACTTACAGAGATAGATAATCTCTGCGGAGCATTGATGGCCGATTTTGGAACTTCAGATGAGGTAGCGGTGGATGTGCTCTTTGGTGCTCGGAAAGCTGAAGGCAAACTTCCCTTCGAACTTCCATCCAGCAAAGAGGCCGTTGAGAAGCAGATGGAAGATCTGCCTTATGATTCTGAAAATCCACTCTATCCCTTTGGATATGGACTTAAGTTTTAGAAATACTCTAGCTTCCTTATTGGTCCTGCCCCTCCTGTTTATTGCAGGATGCAGGAACCCTGGATGAAATGGAATCACTCTGGTTCCGATCCTCAAAACCTGAAGAGGAATTAATCTATTTTCTTCAGCAGCATTACTTCCTTGCCATCAGCATCGAATAGCTGCAGTTTGTTCTCTTGAATCTCCCAGGTAAGCACTTCCGGGAGACTTGCATTGAACAGGTCGGGAATTTTCATATCCATGCACATCATCCTGGTTCCTGCAGCGATTCCAAAGCGTATGGTTTGATCATCCAGTTCGATGATTCCACCATTGTAGTTATTACAGGCATCATTTCCCATATAACGCATCTCACCCACATTGATCTCAAGCTGGGGAAGTGAGAAGCCATCTTCTTCAGGCGGCAGGATCTCTCCTTTGATTTCAATTGCGACCCAGATGTCATTGATCCTTAGCTTCAGGTCCTGCCTCTTCTCAAGAATTTCTACAAGGCTATATTCAATGGAGGAGGCATCGGCAGGAAGATCGGCCGGATCGAGATGATTCTCTTTCACAACAATTTTATAAACATAACCCGCTTGATAATCAAATCCCTGGATAGATCCATGGAATGATTCCCAGGCAGAAGGGTCCGGGGTTTCAGATTTTTGAATCTGCAGACACTTTG
>JAUVIT010000179.1 GCA_030592605.1 Bacteroidota bacterium | reverse complement strand
GTTTTCAAGCGGACTGGCTGCCATCATCAGCATTATGCAATATTTCAGCCAGGCTTCTGCCCTGAAATCATTTGTGATCTGGAGTATGGGCAGTCTGGGAAATGTGACTGGTGCTCAGCTGACTATAATGGCATGGGCCATCCTTCCGCTACTTATGCTTACCCTTGGCTATTCCAAGGTGCTTAATGGTCTGATGCTGGGTGAGGAATATGCTATAAGCATGGGAGTGCGAATTCAGCGAACCCGGCTGGTTATTTTTGCCACTACCAGTATCATGACGGGAACCATCACAGCATTTTGTGGTCCCATTGGTTTTATTGGGATTGCAGTACCTCATATGGCAAGATTTCTTTTGAACCGCTCCGACCACAGGATCCTGATTCCTGCCAGTATGCTTACAGGTATGGTTGTGATGGTATTCAGCGATATTGTATCACGCTTACCTGGCACAGAGCAAATTTTACCTATCAATGCGGTCACCTCCCTGATCGGTATCCCTGTGGTCATCTGGCTTGTTGTTATGAACCGGAAAGCTCAATCGCTCTGATGACTCATAAACAGGCTGAACATATTATTTCTCTGGATCGCTTTGCCATCGGTCATTACAAAGAAAATGCCCTTCTGTCTAAGCTTAATCTTACAGTGAACCGGGGTGAGATGGTGGCACTCATAGGAAGGAATGGTGCAGGAAAAAGCACCCTGTTGAAATCGATGATTGGATTGCTCGCGCCGCTTGATGGTGTGTGTTTGCTTGAAGGCTTACCTTTTGCTGATTATACACTTCCTCAGCGGGCACGAAGAGTCAGTTTTGTCTCATCCCAAATTACACAGCTACCCGCACTGAGCGTTGGCGAACTGGTGGGATTGGGAAGAATGCCCTATACCGGATGGATGGGGCGCATGAGTCCGGAGGACAGAGCATTGATCAAGCAGGCACTTGATGAAGTTCAGATGGCTTCCTTTTCGGAGCGGAAACTGGATTGTTTGAGTGATGGGGAGCGACAAAGGGCTATGATTGCCCGTGCATTTGCACAGGATACGCCCTTAATGGTTCTGGATGAACCTACGGCATTTCTTGATATTCCCAATACTTATGAGCTGATTCGTCTTCTGAGCAGATTCAGGGATGGCGGCCGGTCCATCGTCTATTCTACACACGACCTGGAAACGGCCATTCAGTGTGCTGATAAAATGTGGGTAATCCACGAAGGCAAAATTCTGGAGGGTGCTCCGGAGGACCTGGGAATGTCGGGTCTTTTTAATGAACTTTTTTCCACTTCCGGGATCAGCTTTGATGAGCAGGCCGGAAGGTTTCTTTTTTCGGGCAAACAGCGAGGACGTGTCTACCTTGAGGGAGAGGAGGGAAAACCACTGATATGGACCCGTAATACCTTGAAAAGACTGGGATTCAAGCTAGAAAAAGGGGCTGACCAGCTTATTAAGATCGAATCGTCAAATGATGGATACAGCTGGGTTCTCCAAAAAGATAGTGGCTCCTTACGCTTTGAAAGTCTATATACACTGGCCCGGTTCTTGATATAAGAATAATAATTCAGTAATTTGAAGCCGTAAACTAAATTCCCAAACCATGAAGGTAAAAAGGATTATTGCGTATACATTGTCAGCACTTGTGCTGCTTTTCTCTCTTGTGGCCATCCTAGGAATCTGGGATGTGATCGAAATAGAGTACCTTATCTCCAGGATGTTTAAGTCTTTGATGGTAGTCCTGGCTGCCGCCGCGGTGGTTGTGCTTATTTTTTCTATTCTGGACAGACCCGAGAGGCTCGAAAGAAGGGATGCCGACGAGGCTTAAGCCAAGATCCTAAGAATTTTTTCTGCACCGGCCCTGTTGGAAAACTCCTGCAGGGCTTTTTTTCGTTCCCTGATCTGCGACTCATCAAAGCTTTTTATCATCAGGTCATGAATCTGCAACTCCAGTTCACGATCCGATGTGGCCACCGTACATAGCTTTTCCAGACCACTTCCCTCAATCATTTCCGGATTCACCAGGCAGTGTCTTCCTGCAAAGAGTGCATGCAGGAGTTTCAGTTTGATCCCGGTAGCTTGCAGCGTAAAAAGCAGGTTTATCTGGGCCTCTGCGATCAGTTTGTCTAGTTCCTGGTCTGAGGGATCAGCGATCAGTCGGATATTGGAAAAACGGGCTACTTTTTTCCGGAATTGCTGAGATGGATTTTTACCTGCTACGATTACCTGGTAGGGAACCCTGGATAGTCGCTCTTTGGCCAGTTTGAGAAATATTTCCGAATTCTCTACCACCCCCAGGTTTCCATGATACAGGATATAGGTGCCAGCGCCTGGCAAGGAGCTAACTTCCTCAAACCTGTGAAAGGCCGGGATAAATATTGCATTGCCGTAGTTCTCTTTAAAATAATTAGTTTCATGCCTGGCTATGCTCAGGATATGGTCGGCATGAGACATTGTGTTCTCGTAGCGTTTCAGTTTAGCTGCTTCGGACCGAAAAAAAAGCTTGTGGAAGGGATTTCTTGATGAGCGTGCCAGTCCACTGTAATATGCATGCTCAATATTGTGTGCTCTTACCATTGTCAGCTTCCTTGCTGCCATACACTGGGGCAACATTCCTGTGCAGTGTAAACCTTCGAAAAGTACCGGAAAAGAATCCCCTAGAAGGTTCTTTGGCATAGTATTTGCACTTCTTGTAACCACAATGTAGGGATCTGAGTGGAAAAGGAATTTCATTCCACGCTTCCGGTCATAATAATAGACTTTAAAGCAGAGATCCTCGAGTTCTTTGGAATGTAAGCGTCCGTATTCGAAACAGTGGAGAATAATCCGGACTCCCGCTTGTGAAAGTGCCTTCAGTTTATAATAAATATCGATGACACCACCATAATCGGCCGGATAGGGGATATTGAAAGAGACAATATGAAGATATTTAGAATGCATATTAAACTCTGTGATCCCGGATGGGTCTAACTGTTACAAGATAGGGCAAAAAATATTAACACTTTTTAATGAATTTTTTTAAAATTTAGTGCAACTTTTTCGGAAATTGCACGTTATAAAAATGTAGAGACTTTATTGATTATCAAATAGATAATTTCGTTCTTTTAATTCTACATTTCTTTTCATAGATTTAGTTTTAGGGTTAGTTTAGTTTTAAGGTCCCTCGGCGCTTGCTGGGGGATCTTTTTTTTTGTACGTCCGCCTTGTAGAAGAAAATAACTCTATCTTGTTCGGAATTTGTGTATGAAATTATTCCGGTATATTCGCGGTGCAGGCTCATTTAAGCGCTACTACAGGCTGTTAAACGATCTTTATAGAAGTGTCTACGGCAGGGAGCTGATGTTGCATTTCCCATTTTACATGCAGGAGAAGGAATCGTTTATTCAGCGCCAGTATAACCTTTTGGATCATTGCCTGCAAAATTTGGGTGATCTTTCAGATCAGGTTCTGCTCGAAGTGGGCTGTGGGAATGGGGCAAACTGCAAGTATATTTCTACTCTCAACGATTCGGTAAACATTATTGGGATCGATCTTAATGAAGAGAACCTGGAGATCGCTAATGCAAGCATGGGGAGCCCCAGAACAACATTTATTCACGATGATGCACAGAAACTTGATCACATAGAAGATTCTTCGATTGATGTTTTGATCTGCATTGAAAGTGCCTTGCATTATCCCGATAAGTTTGCCTTTTTCAAGCAGGTCAAACGGGTATTAAAACCGGGTGGGAGTTTCCTGGTGGCTGACATCCTGAGAAGGAAGGAAGATCGTGGAAGGTCGCTCTGGTGGTGGAAGAGGACCATGTTGCTGCACCATACCAATGAACTTGATTACCAGGGCTATGCCGTCAAAAACAAACTAAATTATCTTAGCATCCAGGACATCACCCCTGAAATTATCAAAGGGTATGAGGGGCATAGGAGCTGGATTCCCAAAGAAAACAGGAGCTGGAGCTCATTTGTCCTTCTAAGCTTCACCCTGGCCATTCTAGTCAGGCTCTACCTGAAAGAGCTTCGGCTCCATAAGAAATACATTGTGTTCAGCGGAGTTCATGCTTGAGGCGGTCTTGCCTCGTTTTGTTAACTTTCATTTTTTATCTTTGCATTTCAGAAAACTGAAATGCAAAAAATCGATCAAGTAATCAGGCTCCTTGTTGTGGATGCTATCAGGGAGAAGTGGGGAGATCCTCCGGGAGAAGAACAAGTCCAAATCCAGAAAACCAGGCGTGAGTTTGCAGGTGATTTCACAGTGGTTGTTTTTCCACTGCTGCGCTATTCAAAGCTAAGCCCGGAAGATACCGGTAATGTGCTTGGCAGGTATATGTTGGAGAACTCTGATATGGTATGTGATTTTAATGTGATCAAAGGTTTTCTGAATCTCGTAGTGGCACAGCAATACTGGAAGGACTTTCTGGATGACGATCTGCAGTCCCCGTCTTTTGGAACCATAAAAGCGGACGAGAAATCACCTCTGGTCATGATCGAATACTCCTCACCCAATACAAATAAGCCATTGCACCTGGGCCATATCAGGAACAACCTTCTGGGTCATTCAGTATCATGTATATTGAAAGCTACGGGCAAGCGTGTGGAACAGGTAAACCTGGTAAATGACCGGGGAATTCATATTTGCAAATCAATGCTTGCCTGGCAGAAGAATGGCAATGGGGAAGATCCCGTTTCGTCACAGATGAAAGGAGATCACCTGGTGGGAAAATATTATGTGACTTATGACAAGATCTATAAGTCACAAGTGCAGGCGCTAGTGGAAAATGGAATGTCGCATAAGGAGGCTGAGGCTGAGGCTGAAGTGTTGAAAGAGGCACGAGAGATGCTTCGTAAGTGGGAAGCAGATGATCCAGAGGTCAGGAAGCTGTGGAAGACAATGAACTCCTGGGTTTATGCTGGTTTTAAGCTTACGTACAAACGCCTGGGCATCTCCTTTGATAAAACGTATTACGAGTCGGAGACCTATAAATTAGGGAAAGAGCTGGTGTTGAAAGGACTAAATGAAGGCGTGCTCTACCAGAAGGATGATGCATCTATATGGGCCAATCTGGAGGAGGAGGGGCTCGATCATAAACTCTTG
>JAUVIT010000039.1 GCA_030592605.1 Bacteroidota bacterium | reverse complement strand
TGACCTGATTAAGTAGTGCCTGAGTACTACTTTAGCTGGTAGAACTCTTTGATAAGGCCCGGGTCCTTTTCCACGGCATTGCCCACTACTATCATATCTGCACCCGCATTAAACAATTCCACGGCAGTTTCTGTGGAACGGATGCCTCCGCCCACCGCCAGGGGGAGGGATATACTTTTTCTGATGGAGCGGATTATGCCTGGCTCCACTGAATGGGTAGCACCGCTACCTGCCTCCAGGTAAAGTGACTTTAGACCAAGCATCTCCCCGGCCATGGCAGTGGCTACAGCAATATCAGGTTTATCTCCCGGGATGGGACTTGTGTTGCTCATGTACTCCACGGAAGTCGTCTTCCCGTTCCCGATCAGCATATAGCCGGTGGGGATCACCTCGATTCCTGAACGACCCAGATGGGGTGCCGCCAGCACGTGATTCCCAATAAGGAACTCGGGATTGCGTCCGGAGATCAATGAGAGAAAGAGGATTCCGTCTGCCCGGTCAGAGAGCTGATAAAGATTGCCGGGGAAAATAAAGACTGGCAGCCTGGTTCCAAGTTTCAGGGCAGTGATGGTGATTTCAATGGGATTGAAAAGAATGCTTCCGCCTACCAGCAAGAGATCGGGCGGATAAAGATTGATCTTTTCTATCAACTCTTCCAGGCTCTTGTTATCGTATCCGTCCGGGTCCACCAGCAGTGCAACGCGCTTTTTACTCCTGTCCTTAAGCTGTTCGTAGAAAGTGTTCATGCCTTGACGCACCATACCAGTGCGTAATTATCGTGTTGAAGGTACTCCATTTCGAAACTCTCCTCACCGTTTCCGTTGATCACATGTCCCTCCATATGTCCATGCTCCTCGTCGGGATGAAAGGGAGAAATGGTAATACCGTCCCTGAAATTAATGTCCTGTTTGTCGCAAATCTTGTAGAGGGCCTCTTTGGCGCACCAGTGAAGGTAGAGGTGAAATTTGGACAGGTCCGGATCGTCGATGATATTCTCCCTGTCGTTGATAAACTTATTGGCCACTTTGCTGATCTTTCCTGACATAAACTCCAGGTCGATCCCCACCTTTTTGTCTTTGCTGATCATGACTGCAGTGAGGTTGTTGGAGTGGGAAATACTGATATTATGGGTATTCCCCCTTACGAATGGCTTGTTCTCTGCATTATAAAGAATCCGGGTATCCTTACCCAGCATAGTTTTTACCAGTGCCCGGACGCTGAGCCATTCAATCTTCCTGCTGATGTTTCTGAAGCTGTCGAGTTTTGCTTTCTCTACGGCAACCAGGTTGACCATGTTGTAGAGCGTATCAAAATCCTCTATAATCTCCCACACACCTAGATGGCAATCCGGTAATATTTCTGTTTTCAAAAATACTCCCACAATATCTTAATTAGATCCCCAGTGAGGGGTGACTAAGATAAACAAAATTGATTAATACTTCCACTGGGTGGTTTCGATCATATGGAGGATATCCTCCCTCAGGAACTCGATAACCGGATTCAGTGAATCGCGATTTGGCTGGCAGTTGAAATAGAGCGAGCCTCTCAGGAAGTGGTCAGTACTGTCAGTAATGAAGAACTGGACCGCCGATGCCACATCCCCTTTTAGATCGTATATCATCCCGAATCTCTTTTGATCTCTTTGAATAAAGGGTGTCTCCTCGATCCCATGGGCCTTAACAGTATGTTTGTAGACCAGCTCCCGGCAATCGGTAATCAAGGCATTCAGGTGATCGTCAACAGCTTTGTAACTCAGGTGGATTTTCCCATTGAGTTGAGGAATGGCCAAATTGATCCATCCCTCCTCGCTCCTGGGTCCGCTGTCTATCTCCACCCTGGCATAGGCCGGGATTTCGAACTGATAAAACTCCTGATCGTCGTATAACTGGTATGCTTTTTCAGGATAAGAAATCTTCAGGTAGCCTGCAGGCTTTGGTGTGTAGGTCTGCTTGCAGGAGGAGCTCAGCAAAAGCAATACCAGGGTGCCCATGGTAGGCCAAATGGCATTCCTGTGCAGGCAAAGTCCCTTATTTCTTCCAGTCACTTTCATAATAGCTACTCCGGGTTTTTGAAGAATACTTTCACCTCTTTGATCCTGCGTTTGTTCATGGACAGTACGGTAAATTCGATCCCCTTGCATTGAATTACATCATTCATCCGCGGGAATCCGCCCTTTAGTTCCAGGAGTAGTCCGGCCACCGTCTCAGCATCTCCTTTCACCTCGTCGAATAGCTCATCGTCCAGTTCGGTGACCTTGTAAAAATCGTTCAACAGGGTTTTCCCGTCAAATGCAAAGGTGAAGGCATCGATCCTTCTGTAAAACACTTCCTCCTCATCCGATTCATCGGTAATTTCACCCACCACCTCTTCCAGGATATCCTCCATGGTGACAATTCCTTCCGTACCGCCGTATTCATCGACCACAATGGCCAGATGGATCTTCTTCTCCTGGAACTCTTTCAAGAGGTCATTGATCTTTTTGGTTTCCGGGACAAAGAAGGGTTCACGTATCAGTTTTTGCCAGTTAAATTTATTTTTCTGGTTGATATGAGGGAGGAGGTCTTTCACATAAAGG
Source organism: Bacteroidota bacterium (assembly GCA_030592605.1). Lineage (GTDB taxonomy): Bacteria > Bacteroidota > Bacteroidia > Bacteroidales. The sequence goes on along the minus strand of JAUVIT010000039.1, from coordinate 7,035 downwards.
ATACCTTTCAGGTGGTCAGAAGTCTTTTCATAGACCGGGATCCGGGAAAAACCCGAGTCGATAATCACCCTGGTCAGGGTGTCCAGATCGGTCTCGATATCGACTGTAACCACATCGGTACGCGGCTTCATAATCTCACCAACCTCCAGATTACTGAAGCGGACAATCCCTTCCAGCATTTCCTTTTCATTTTCCACCACATCGGTGGCCAGATCCAGTGCCTCCGAAAGATCGTCCATGGAAATATTCTGTCCCTTCTTTGCCAGCCTCCGGTTGACCAATCCGGTCGATCTGATCAGGATAAAAATCAGCGGTTGGAATAACTTGTCGAGAATTACAAGCGGAATGGCCATCCGCCTGGCAAACTGCGGTGCAAACCGGTTGGCATATACTTTGGGCATAATTTCCCCAAAGAGTAATAGGAGGAAGGTGATTATTATGACCTTGATCACAAATCCAAGCAGGGGAGAATGGGTAAAGTTAAGGATGGTCCCCGTAACAAAGGAGGCAATGATAACAATGCCCACATTGATAAAATTATTTGTAATCAGGATGTTGGCAAGAAGTCTTTCGGGTTTATCCAGCAGATTAAGCACCATGGTTTCCTTGCGGCTTGGATGCTCCTTCAGCTCATTGATGTGGATTGGGCCCAGGCTGAAATAGGCCACTTCCGATCCGGAGATCATGGCCGAAAAGAATAGCAGAATAGCCACAACCACCATACCTATAATGGCCCCTGAAGTGAGAGGCATCAGCACAGTCTGTTGTAAAATGATTAAAAATGCCGGTTCCAAACCTGGAGTTAAAGGTTATACAATGATCAGAACGGAAGATCGTCCGGTCCGTTGTCTCCGCCATCAAAAGGATCATCCGCAGCGGCTTCGTCCTTAGCGGGTGCCTGGTTCTGCACGGGTGACTGGTTCTGCACGGGTGACTGATTTTGCACGGGTGCCTGGTTCTGCACGGGTGACTGATTTTTCACAGGTGCCTGGTTCTGTACGCCTGACTGACTCTGTGTGGTTTGTCCGCCTTCCGCATCGTCGGGACGTCTTCCCAGTAATTGCAACTGGTCGCCTACGATCTCCGTAATGTATTTCTTGTTCCCCTCGGCATCATCATAAGAACGTGTTTTGATCCGTCCTTCAATGTAGATCTGGGTACCTTTCTTCACGTACTTTTCTGCCACCTGAGCCAGTCCCCTCCATAGCACTACATTGTGCCATTCGGTGGTGGAGACACGCTCCCCGGCCTTGTTTTTATAGGTCTCACTGGTGGCCATGGGGAATTTTGTAATAGCAGTGGATTCATCCAGATACCTTGTTTCGGGGTCTTTACCCACATTTCCAACAAGGATTACTTTGTTTACAGACATAAGTTGTATTTGTATTATGGTATCAAAGATACTTAAAAATTGGATGATTCAAGGTACCTGTGAATAAGTCTCGGCATGGCGTACCGGTCCAGTTGTTCCAGGGGAACGGATTGCCATTTTTCGGGCAGGGGGTAGGGCAGCAGGTCCATCTGCACCTGCAGGAAGCGGGCATGTATGGTCTGGTGGCTTAACTGGTGTCGCACCGGTGCTGAGAGTGTCCCTATACCCATGTCTTTGTTGTACCTGGGTTCACTTTCCTGCAGAATAAGGCGTGGTATCTTCTGCAAAATCTCCTCATCACCAAGGGGAGCTTCTGACTCGATCATGGGGAGCTCATAGAGGCCTTCCCAGATATCCTTTTTTCCTCTTTGAATCAGGATCGTCTCCCCATGGGAGATGATCATATAATAATAGAACCATCGATCCACCGGTTTTTTATTTTTGATCTTAAAGGGGATCTGATCCACAAGCCCCTGCCTGTTGGCTTCACACAGCTCCTGCAGGGGGCAGTCACCACAAGGGGGCGAAACCGGCACGCAGAGCAGGGCGCCGAATTCGATCATGGCCTGGTTGTGTGTGGCAGGATCACTTTGGTCCATCAGTTCGCCGGCCATGGCATACACCTGCTTTTCCCCTTTAGGTGTGTTGATTGCATCCTCGATCCCGAACAGACGGGCAATGACGCGGGACACATTGCCGTCCACCGCCACACAGGCTTCATTGTAGCACCATGAGGCAATTGCAGCAGCAGTGTATTTCCCGACTCCTTTCAATGCCAGAAGCCCCTTGTAAGAGTCCGGCATTATCCCATCCATTTGCTCCACCACATAAGTGGCCGAAGCATGCAAATTGCGGGCGCGACTGTAATAACCCAGGCCCTGCCATTGCCTGAGGACTTCATCCTCCGTGGCCGATGCCAGTGAGTGAATATCGGGAAAAGATTCGAGGAAATTCATGAGGTAGGGAAGTCCCTGATCCATACGAGTTTGTTGCATAATCACTTCGGCCACCCAGGTACGGTAAGGGTTGCGGGTTTGCCGCATGGGGAGCTCTCTCTTGTTTTTTTCATACCACCCATGAATAATTCCGTCAAAAATCATTATCTTCGCCGCCTCCTTATTTATAATGTTCTTATATTTAGAGCACTAAATTAAAAATTAATCAAAATCAATTTCATATTCACGCAAAAGTATTTATATTTGCAAACCTCAAGTAAGGAACTATTGTAAATCATTGATAATTAAAGGTTTTTTAAAATGACTAAAGCGGATATCGTAAACGAGATTTCTAAGAACACGGGAATAGAAAAGGTAACTGTCCAGAAGACTGTAGAAGCTTTCATGGAGACGGTAAAAGACTCACTTAGCAACGACAAAAATGTCTACCTGAGAGGATTTGGAAGTTTCATCGTGAAGAAGAGGGCCAAGAAAACTGCCCGTAACATTTCTAAGAACACTACCATCATTATTCCTGAGCATTCTATTCCAGCTTTCAAGCCAGCTAAAACTTTTGTTAGCAAGGTGAAGACCAATGTGAAATAAAGTTTAGTAATTATGCCAAGCGGAAAGAAAAGAAAAAGACATAAGATGGCTACCCACAAACGCAAGAAGCGTTTGAGGAAGAACAGGCACAAGAAGAGGAAATAATTTTCTCCACTTCTTTAATGAACTAAACCTAAAGCACCTGAAGTGGGCTTTAGGTTTATTTCTGTTTAATAATCAGCTTAATCTTCATAAATGCAGATACTGTGAGCAGTGAACTGGTAATCAACTCCACGAATGAGAGGGTTTCGATTGCACTACTTGAAGATGGTAAGCTCGTTGAATTAAATGAATCATCGCTTAAGCAGCAATTTTCGGTAGGTGACATCTACCTGGCCAGGGTAAAAAAGATTATGCCCGGTCTCAATGCTGCCTTTATTGACGTGGGTTATGAGAAGGATGCTTTCCTTCACTATTTAGATTTAGGCCCACAATTCAGTTCTCTGAACAAATACCTGGGACAGGTCCTTGCCAAAAAGGGAAGACCCATGCCCATCAGTAAGTTCAAACGTCTTCCTGATATTAATAAGCACGGGAAGATCAACGAGATTCTCAAGCAGGGGCAATTCATCCTTGTACAAATCGCCAAAGAGCCTATTTCAACAAAGGGTCCGAGGCTGACTTCCGAAATTTCCATGGCGGGAAGGAACATCGTATTGATGCCCTTCTCCGATAAAATTTCAATCTCTTCCAAAATCTCCTCCCAGGAGGAAAAGGACCGACTGAAGAATCTCTTGACGGCCATCAGGCCCCAGAACTTCGGTATTATCGTACGTACAGTGGCCGAAGGCAAGAAAGTGGCCGAACTGGACAATGAATTACGCACCCTGGTAAAGAAGTGGGAACAATCCTTCGACCATTTGACCACCAAAGGGCTGCCCCGACTGGTTATCAGTGAACTGAGCCGTGAATCGGCTGTGGTACGCGATCTCCTGAACGGGAATTTCGACGGCATCCATATCAGCAATGAGAAGGTGTTCGCCGAAATGAAAGATTACATCCGGGAGGTGGCTCCCGAGAAGGAGAAGATCGTTAAGCTCTATACGGGCAAGGAACCGATCTTTGACAAGTTGGGTATACTGAAGCAAATCAAAGCTGCTTTCGGCAAGACTGTCTCATTTAAACAGGGTGCCTACCTGATTATCGAGCATACCGAGGCTCTCCATGTAATAGATGTGAACAGCGGGAATCGTTCCCGTTCTTCCAGCGATCAGGAGACCAATGCAGTGGAGGTGAACCTCTCTGCAGCGGATGAAGTGGCCCGTCAGCTCAGGCTGAGAGATATGGGTGGCATCATTGTGATCGATTTTATCGATATGCACAAGCATGAGAACAAGCAAAAGCTGTTTGACAGGATGAAGGAAGCCATGTCGGTGGATAAGACCAAGCATAACATTCTTCCCCTGAGTAAATTCGGACTTATGCAGATCACCCGCCAGCGGGTACGTCCTGAGATGCATATTGAGACCACTGAGAACTGTCCCACTTGTGCTGGAAGCGGAAAGGCACAAGCGCCCATCCTCTTCCCGGAACTGGTAAAAAGTGAGCTAAGCATGCTGATCGGAGAGCACCGGCATGCGAAACTTGAGGTGGCTTTACATCCCTTTGTAGCCACCTACCTGACCAAAGGATTTAACTCGGAAGAGCGGAAGTGGCGTAAAGAGCTGGGTTGTAAGATCAAGATCAATTCGGTTGAATCGATGCATTTCCTGGAATTCAGGATTTATAACGAGCAGGGTGAGGAGCTTCGCAGAAAGAAGCATTAAGCTTTAAACTTTTCGAGTTGCGAATTGTTTAGCATGTTAGATAAGACGTAAAGAATCCATGAAGAATAGAATCATACTGATGGGTGTGGCCATAATGATGGCCACATCCATTTTTTCACAGGTGGAGAACCCTGTAAATTGGGAATTTTCCACGGACAAAGTGAGTGGCCAGGAGGCCGAACTGGTATTTACTGCCACCATCGATTACCCGTGGCACCTTTATTCAGCCCATCTTCCTGAAGGAGGTCCCATAGCCACCAAACCCTGGTACGATGAGTCGGATGCCTATACACTGGTGGATGGGATTGTTGAATCCCCCAAAGCCAAGGTATCATTTGATGCGGGTTTCCAGATGGATGTGGGGACCCTGTCGGGTAAAGCCGAATTCAGGCAGAAGGTGAAATTCAAGGATGGCGGTACCCAGACCGTGACCGGTGAGATTGAGTTCCAGGTTTGCGACGATGAAGTCTGTCTTCCTCCAATGACTGTTTCCTTCGCTTTTGAGGTGAAGCTTGAAGGTGAGGAGACGACGGTTCTTGAAAGCAATACCGATGCATCCGATGCCGCCGTAGCAGGAGTTCCTGCCATGGAAGGGGAGAAGTCGCTCTGGCGTTTCTTCTGGCTGGCATTTGGTCTTGGATTACTGGCGCTGCTTACACCCTGTGTCTTCCCCATGATTCCAATGACTGTTAGTTTCTTTATGCAGGGCAGCGATAGCAAGGCCCGGGGAATTTTCCGGGGACTGGTCTTTGGAATTTCCATCATGGCCATCTATACCCTGCTGGGCGTTATTGTAAGTGTCTCAAATGTGGGTCCAAATGCAGCCAATGCACTGAGTACTCACTGGATCCCCAACCTGATCTTCTTTGCACTCTTTATGGTGTTTGCTTTCTCCTTTTTTGGCATGTTCGAGCTGGTGTTACCATCCAGCTGGTCAAATAAGGCCGATAGCCAGGTGGATAAGGGCGGATTGGGAGGAGTCTTCTTTCTGGCACTCACTACCGTTCTGGTCTCCTTCTCCTGTACAGGTCCCATCGTGGGAGCCCTGCTGGTGGAGGCTGCCGGCGGATTGGCCCTTAAGCCGATCCTTGGTATGTTTGGATTTGGACTGGCCTTTGCTATTCCCTTCACCCTCTTTGCCATCTTCCCATCCTGGCTGAAGGGACTGCCCAAGTCGGGCGGATGGCTGAATGCGGTCAAGGTGGTACTTGGGTTTATTGTACTGGCCTTCAGTATGAAATTCCTGCTGGCCCTGGATCCCACCAATAAAATATTAACCCGCGAACTGTACCTCGCCGTCTGGATCGTGCTCTTCTCCATGCTGGGCATGTACTTCCTGGGCAAGATCAAGTTCGCTCATGACAGTGAGCTGCCGTACGTATCGGTACCTCGTCTGCTGCTGAGTGTGGCCTCGTTTTCCTTCGTAATCTATCTCTTCCTGGGACTCTTTGGTTACGAGCTAAGTACCATTTCACCTTTGCTGCCACCCAAGTCACCCAATGGCCTGGACCTGACCCAGAGGGCGGTGTATAGTGGTGCACCCATGGCAGTGGCTGACTATAATGAGGAGTGTACTCCGGTCAAATATGCCGATGTGTTCCATATGCCCCTTGGGCTGAAAGGTTTTTATAGCCTGGAGGAGGGACTGGCCTGTGCCAAGGCATCCGGGAAGCCTGTACTGATCGATTTCAAGGGTCACTTCTGTTCCAACTGCAAGAAGATGGAAGCAGCTGTCTGGTCCGATCCGGAAGTACTCAGGACCCTGAGAGATGATTATGTAATTGTGGCGCTCTATACGGACGATCGTACCAAACTTCCCGAATCGGAGTGGTACACTTCGGAGGTAGATGGCAAGGTAAAAAAGACCCTTGGTCAGCAGAACATCGATTTCGAAATTGCTAACTTCCGCACCAATACCATCCCCCTTTATGTGATCATGGATGCCGATGGGAATGTGCTGGGCGAGCCCAAAGGGACCGATCTGGATGTACAGAGCTACCTAAGCTGGCTGAAGCAAGGTGCCAGCTGATCAGCGCTCTATCCATATGAATTCTATATGAAGTGAATGTTAACCAAATCTTAACATTCGCTTAATCGTCCTATAACCACTATGTGGTTTCTTTGCATTATACTTTAAAAAGAGATGATGTTAAGAGCCACATTATTTTCACTTACCATGCTCCTTTTGTCCTGGAACGCTTATTCCCAGGAAACAGAAGAGAAGCTCAAACCCAATGGCCAGGGTATTATTAAGATCTTTACCAACTACCACAGCACCTTTTCAGATGGTGAGGCCAGCAGGGTATTTGAGATACAGCGTGCCTACCTTGGTTACCAGGCCAATTTAAGCGATAAG
>JAUVIT010000005.1 GCA_030592605.1 Bacteroidota bacterium | reverse complement strand
GTGGCAACAATCACTGCATCAATTTCATCGGCCATCTTATCATACATCTTTCTCCAATCCCAGAATTGCTTGGCATCGGGATATTTCTTAAAGACTTTTTCAGCGTACTTGTGATCCACATCGCAGAGGGCCACAATATTCTGGTCCTTAATGTTCCTGAGGTTGGAATTACCCATGCCACCAATACCTACCGCATCAACATTCAGTTTATCGCTGGGAGCAATATGTCCCATTCCACTTACCACATTACTTGGAAGAATGGTAAATCCTGCAGTTGCAGCAGCAGTAGTTCCCACAAAAGCCCTACGGGAAACTCCACTCTTTTTTTCTTTACTCATAATTGTCTTAATTTAAGTTAGGTATATCGTATAAGTTGAAAAATCGCCTTACAATTTACTAATAAAAATCCATAGTTGAAATACTGAAGCAATTACAGGAAGCCTTTTATGTAAATTTTACACATAAGATCATTTTTCTAGTACTTCAGTGGGAGAGCTATGGAGGAATTTCATAAATTGAGCTGGCTAACTAAACTGGTATCATGAAAAATAAAAGAAAAATTACCCGCAGAGAGTTTGTGGGTACCACTGCGGCGGCGGCTGCTTTCACTGTTGTTCCCAGACATGTATTGGGAGGTGTGGGCTTTACGGCACCCAGTGACAAAATGAATATTGCTTATATCGGATGCGGAACCCAGGGGATCCGTGAGATGGCCCCCCTCCTGAAGGAGGAGGACATCCGGATCACCTCTGTATGCGATCCCAATAAGTTCAGCACCGACTATGTGGACTGGTCGCTTAATGGCATTCGAAATATTATGCGCCGTACCCTGGAAGATTCTGAATGGGGGAGTGGCCTGGATGGAATTCCCGGAGGTCGTGATCTGGGTAAGGAATTCGTGGATAAATACTATGCGCTGAAAAGCGGTCAGGGGTCTGATAGTGGATGTGCTTCCTACAATGATTACAGGGAGTTGTTGGAGAAGGAAAGTGATGTGGATGCGGTAAAGATTATGACCCCCGATCACCTGCATGCAGCAATATCCATCGCTTCTTTGAAAAAGGGGAAACCTGTGGTGATTCACAAGCCCATTGCCAACCGTATGAAAGAGGCCTTGCTAACCATAGATACAGCCAGGCAGACGGGCGTAGGTTCCCACCTGCTGGCCTGGAGCCAAAGAAGTGGCCTGGATGTGGCCAGGGAGTGGATCAGCCAGGGGGTCATCGGAAACCTGACTGAGATCCATAACTGGTCGAACCGCCCGGTATGGCCGCAATGGACCGCCAATCCAAAAGAGGGAAAACCTATTCCGGAGGGATTTGACTGGGACCTCTGGTTGGGGCCCGTCCCCGACCGTCCCTATCATCCCAACTATACCCATGCTGTATTCCGGGGATGGTATGATTTTGGTGCCGGAGCAATTGCCGATATGGGACATTACAGTCTATGGCCCATGTTTCTGCAGATGGGGATCAATACGGCTCCCTTGAGCGCCAGGGCCTACGGAACCACCACCAGCGAGGTGGTAAATCATGTGAGCAGGGGTGTACGCAATAATGTGGCCTTTCCTTATTCCAGCATGGTGAAATTTGATTTCCCGGAGCAGGAGACCCTACCTGCCTTCAAACTATACTGGTATGATGGCGGTATGAAACCTTTCACTCCGAAAGAGCTTGAAGCCGATGGCAAGGATTTGCCTCGCGAGGGGATGATGTTTGTTGGAGATAAGGGAAAGATCCTGGCAGGATTCCGTGGAGAGAACCCCAGGATCATTCCGGAAAAACGAATGGTGGAACTGACCGGTTCAGATAAAAGTCCCAAGGAGGAAACCATCCGCTCCGATCGTGACTGGATCGAAGCCTTTAAGAAAGGTGAAGAGTCGCCCGGCACCTTCCTGAAGGCAGCACCGGTCACCCAGACCATCCTCCTGGGTGGGGTCGCACTGAGGGCCGGGAAGAAGGTGGATTACGATCCTGAAAAGGTGGAGATCACCAATGTAAGCAAAGCCAATGAATTTCTAACCAGAACATACAGGAAAAAATGGGAGATGTAATTATGAAAAGACGAAAATTTATTGAGAGATCAATTGGAGTTGGAGCTGCCGGAGTGGTGGCTTCCTCCATGCTTGGTTCCTGTGTATCCCAGGAAAATACAGAAGAACCAGTGAAATCGGTGAGTATTTTACCGATAATGCCCGATAAGGATGATATCTCCATAGCGCAATGGTCGCTGGTGGATGAGATCAGACAGGGCTTATGGACCACCCTCGATTTCCCGAAGCTGGCCAGGGAGGAGTTTGATATCAATGGGATCGAGTTTGTAAATACCCTCTTTGAAGTTCCTCACATGGACTATCTGAATCAGCTGAAACAAAATGCGGAGGACTATGGTGTATCCATGGTGCTGATTATGGTGGATGCAGAAGGAGATCCCTGTTCGCCGGAAGCAAAGGTGCGGAAGCAATATGGAATCAATCACCGGAAATGGATCGATGTGGCCCACTACCTGGGCTGCCATACCATCCGTACCAACTGCAGGGGCCTTGAGGATGCCTCTCCGGAGGAGAACCTGGAGTGGGCAGTGGATTCCTACCAGATGCTGCTGGAATATGCTTCCCAGGCGGGGATCAATGTGGTGATTGAAAATCATGGAGGGGTTTCCAATGATCCGGACTGGATGGAAAGGCTGTTTGCAACAGTCGACCATCCGCTATTCGGAAGCTATCCCGACTGGCGCCAACCGGGTCCTGAGTTTGACAACCTGGCCTACCTGGAAAAGATGCTTCCTTATGCCAAGGGGATGTCTTACCGGAACCAGCCTACTGAAGAGCTCACGGGACGGATGATTCGGATGTCGAAGAAGATGGGCTACACCGGATGGTACGGTATTGAGTCTACCGGTAGAGATGCCATCCATCAGGGCAAGGAACTTCTGACAAAATACCTGGGCTTATGAACCAATCTTGATGAATCGTACCTTATTCTTTGGGCTACGATGAAATTATGTTTCATGGGCATATGCTATTAGTAATTCCAGTCCAGTCCGTAGGTGTCAGAGATGTCCAGTCGAGGCATGGGTCCGTCCAGGGGATTGAGGTCCCTGACATACCAGTCGAGCCACTCCATCTGCCTGTGGAGCACATCGATTTGTCCAACCTGTTTCCTGTTGCCGTGTCCTTCGCCAGGGTACTGCACTAACCTTACTGCCGGGTGGTCATTCATCTTCATCCTGCGATAGAATTCCAGACTCTGGGATGGGTGGACCCTTGTATCGGCTGCACCCCCATAGATCAGTGTGGCAGTCTTGCTCTGGTGGGCCCAGTATACCGGACTTCGTTCCAGGTCCAGTTGCCACTGTTCCTCCAGCTTTGCCCCGGAGTGAACATAAAGCTCTTCGTAAGGGATATCGGTAGTGCCCCTTTTACTTACTGAATTACTGATGCCCACAAACATGCAGACAGCCTTCACATATTGGGTGTAATAAGTGGCGAACCATGCTGAGGCATATCCCCCGTACGATCCACCTGCCATTCCAACCCGTTCCGGGTTGGCACCTTTCTCGCGTACTGCCCAATCTATGCCATCTGCAATATCATCAAACTCCTTGCCGGCGGGATCCATAAAACCTTCCATGGCGAAATCGACTCCGTAGCCGGTACTGGCCCTGTAGTTGAGGTACAACACCAGGTACCCCTTACCAGCCATTACCTGACCAGGTGTTGCGTAACGGCTCATCCATCCAGTGCTTTCATGGGCCTCTGGACCGCCATGAACATATACAATGAGTGGATAAGATTGGTCCGGTTCATAAGTCACCGGGTGGATCATGATACCTTCAATCTCCTGTCCATCCCTTGCCTGGTAGCGAATTACCTCCTGTTTTCCAAGCAGCTTTTCTTTTAACCAGGGATTTTGGTTCGAAACCTTTGTCAATGCACCTTTCCCATCCCAGTGGTAGAGATTGCTTCTGTCGTCCGAAGTGGATCCGGAAAAAATAAAATGTTTGAAATCGGGGGTGAAGAGGGGATGGCCAAAAATTATTCCATTATCGGCTGCATTCAGAATCACCTCTCTTTGTCCGCCCGACACCGGAACCACACTTAATGTAGGGTAGACTCCCTCTCCGGCATGGTAGAGCAGGTGATCGTTGTCCTTCCAGTTCACCCAGGAGATATGTCCCCTGAAGTCTGGCGGTGTAAGGTTGGTGACAGATCCGGAGGCCAGGTTCACAACATAGGCCTGACTCACCTGGGAGTCATTGATGTTGAGTGCAGCTGCATAGGCCAGATCTTGACCATCGGGACTGAAAACATAGTTGCCCAGTTTGCCTTCATTTTGGGAGACCTGCCTCATTTTGCCTGACTCAAGGTCAATGAGGAAGATCTTTCGGAACATATAGCGCTGGTCGATCAGATTTAAGGGGGAGATGGATGCAGCGATCTGCTTTCCCTGCCGGTCAAACTCGAAATCCCAGGTATTACCTTCATGGGTAATTTTCCATACACTGGTCTGGTTCCAGGCTTCATCGTAGGAGGCCATATGAAGGGTGCTGTTCTTTAGATTCTCTTCGTAGAAGATAAAATCGTAGCCCCTCTTCTTTAATTCTTTTTCGCGATCGGAGGTCATGTCCCTGGAGAGGTATGCGATTCCGTTTTTCCCGGGTTGCCATTTAAACTGACTTACCCCGGATGGTTCATTGCTAAGCTTTTTGATGCTTCCTCCTGTGGAGTTCATCACCCAGACCTGACGGGGTTCATCTTCATTTGCATAGAGAAAACCGATGTGTTTGCCATCTGAGCTGTACTGGGGCGAGCTGGCACTGACTCTGTTTTCAAAAAGGGGAGTTGGCACCCAATTGTTCAGAGAAGCACGCAAATATTGTCTGGTAGAAGCACCGGGTTTATCATTTGGTCCTCTGGGAGTTGATACACTATAAATCACTTCCTTATTTTCAGGACTGATTGTTACCACTCCAATGGTTTTTAGCTTTAGCAGTTCTTCCGGAGTCAAGGGATCCTGTCCATTGGCCAGATGTGGCATGAACAGCATTATGCCCAAGGATAAAAGGACAATCAGGTAAGATTTCTTCATCTTGTTTTATGTTAATTTTTAGTGGAGGAATGTAACATCGCCTGTCAGGACTTCCTGTTCCCCACTGGAATAAGTAATCCAGGCTTTATACACATAAACACCCTGAACAGCGAGCTCACTTTCATTTATATATCCATCCCAACCCACGTATACCTCATTGCTTTCAAAAACTCTATGTCCGAGTCTTGTAAAGATTATCAATCTCAATTCGCTTGCATTCTCTATATCGGGATGAAAAACAGTATTATCAATACTCCCTGGTGTCCAGTGACCACCTGTGGGACCTGAGCCGTTCCACATGAAAGCATTGGGAAATGTGCTGCTTCCTTCACCATCATGAATGCGTATCAGGTCCTCCATGATCAGCGTATCGGCGCACTCATCACTATTCCATGCGTAAAGCGTAATTGTAAAGGTCCCGCTGGAGTTAAATATATGTGTCGGGCTCTCTTCTTCGGAGCTGCTGCCATCACCAAAGTCCCATAAATAGCGGACGCCGCCCACCGAATTGTTATCAAAGCTAATCTCCGCTTCCAGGTTATTTGTTTCAGTGGTACTGGGCTCAAACATGGCAACTGGGATATCAAATACGGTGATGACCTGCTCCAGACTGTCGCTGCCTGAAAGCCCGCTTGCAACTAGTTTCACATAATGTGATTTGCTCTCATGGAAAATATGAGAGGGATTGACCTCAGTAGAGTAGGTGCCATCGTCAAAGTCCCACGCATAGGTGTCAGCATACAGGGTGCTGTTAGTGAAGTTAACCAGCAAGGGCGGACAACCCGATGTGTCGGGTGAAAAATGAGCTTCAGGTGCCGGAGGACGTATCTCTATCTCTTTGATCACACTGCCCGAACACATGCTTGTGGACCATTCCATCTCAATATCGTAAACACCCCAGGTAGAGTAAATATGTTCGCCGGGATCTCTTGTGTAATTTCTGGATGCATCGCCAAAATCCCAAAGGAAATCCCAGCTCCCCGCAGAGGTATTATTGGTCAGGTATACCGTGGTATTGGGATAGAACAGTAGTTCAGGACTAGCCTGGAAACCGGCATCTGGAGTGGGATAGATTGTGATTTCATCTTGGACAGAATCCACACATCCGAAGCTAGTTCTTATCTGAAGGCCAGTTTGAAAGTTGATCTCGTCCACATCCTCCTGGCTGGTGTAGGTATGTCTGATCCAATTTGTTGTTGTGCTTGTTCTGGTTCCATCTCCAAAATTCCAGGTATAGCTGGGGTAGCCCTCCTTGGCTCTGAAGACTATCTCGGCCGGACTACACTGACTTTCGAACTCCGCAGTGAAAGTCATTTCCGGCCAGGGGTATACCTCCATGATCAGGGTGTCGTTCACATCATTCTCCAGGGTGAAGTATTCTTGATATTCGATTACTTTATAGACAATATATTCATTGAGGCCCAGCTGGTTATTGAGGTAGAGTTGAAAAATGCCCGAGGGAAGGTTGACCAGAGTATCCCTGGTTCCCTGGATCGCTACCACCAGATCGAAGCGGGAGGTATCAATTTCCCCTGTAATCAGGATATCAGCAACTGTCAGATTGTTGCTAAGATCACACCAGGCCGCATCGGCGGTCAGGATCTCTGCAGATGGAAGATCCTGACCGTGCCCGTCAATGGGCAGAAGGATAATAAATAGTATGAAGAGCAATATTGCTCGTTCTTTCATTGAGGAGCTTTTACGATTTTTTTCTAAAAGTCATGAAAATCCCATGATCCACGGAAAGGCCTGTTGAGCATGCTATTGGCATCATCATCATCAATGAATCTTTCATGCGCAGGTTTCCACTTCAGTGTTCGCTCCAGGGTATACCCGATATTAACGATGTTACAAAGTGAAGCGGTCCGGTGACCTGTCTCCACATCGGATACCGGACGTGTTCTTTTCTTGATGGCATCCACCCAGTCCTGGTAGTGGTTGTCGCTCTTGTATAGAGGTGTATCACTCTCCTTTAGTTCAACTTCGGTCAGTCCCTCAATATCGGAGCGGTAAAAACTACGACTTACCTCAATCTTGCCTTCTGAACCCAGGAACTGCACCGCATTGTAGTCACCCCAATCCACATGATTCATGGTCACACCATTTTCATATATCATCTTCATTCCCCTTTTGGCTCCATGTTCCGGTGCAATAAATTCCACCGGCCCACTCTTGTCCATGCCCATGGCCCACTGGGCAATATCGAACATATGCGCACCCCAGTCAGTAACCATTCCGCCACCAAAACCACTATAGTTCCTCCAGTTGGGATATCCGTTAAATGCTATTGAAGGAGCCAGTTCCGAATTATAGTTTCTAAAAAGTGAAGGACCGACCCAGAGGTCCCAGTTCAGAAAATCAGGATCAGGCTCCTCAAGAAGTTCGCAGGCCATCACTGGATCCCCCACACTTACATTGATCGTTTCAATTTCGCCAATGTATCCGTTGGAAACCATCTCACAGGCATGTCTGAAATTCCTCCAGGAACGTTGCATGTTCCCGGTTTGAAAAACCCGGCTGTATTTTCTGCATGCATCCACCATGGCCCTTCCTTCAGCCACAGTCAGAGCCATGGGCTTTTCGCAAAAGATATCCTTACCCGCTTTGGCGGCATCTACGGCAATCATGGCATGCCAGTGGTCGGGAGTGGCAATAACCACTGCATCAATGTCTTTTCTATCCAGGAGCTCCCTGTAATTCTCATAGGTATCAACGACCAAGGTACCACCATCAAGTTTTGCGGCATTGGCTTTTTCTGCTAATCCTTTAAAACGCTCCAGCTTATTTATGTCCACATCACAGGCAGCCAGCACCATGGTCTCCGGACATTTAGCCAGCGCATTTAATAAATGGAGACTCTGCTTGCCTACTCCAATATAACCCAGGTTTATTGTTTCGCCTGGGGCGATTGAATTCTTAGAATCTTTAGCCATAACCTGGCTTGGAATAATAGTAAATGCACCGGCAGCAACGGCCGATTTACCGATGAAATTTCTTCTGTCCATAATGTGATAAGGTTTAGTTAGCTTGATCAAACTATAAAAATAGCAGATGATCACTGATTTCCAATAAAACTAAGGAAGTTTAGTAGAGGTTTTTCCCTTCCAGGCTCATCCACTCTTCCATCAGCTGCTCCATCTCAGGAACGGAAACATGCTGAGTTTTAATCTCCCTTTGATCCTCTTTCAAGGCTAATTCATGATAAAGGTGCTTGTCCATGAAACCGATCTTCTCTGCATCGGATCGCCCCTTACTGTAGTAGAGCGTGCGTATATCTGCCCAGTAGATGGCTGCCAGGCACATGGGACAGGGTTCAAAATTGGAATAAATGACAGCCCCGCTCAGGTGAGGATTCTTTACTTGCCGGCAGGCGTCCCGGATAGCATTCACCTCGGCATGAGCGGTGGGATCGCACGAAAGCAATACGGTATTGTGCCCCTTACCAATGATCTTTCCATCCCTGGTGATTATGGCTCCGAAAGGCCCGCCATCACCGGAACGCATACCCATGAAGGCTTCATCAACAGCCATCTTCATAAGGCTAAGATGATCCATTTTTTCTTGCATTGATATAAAAGTAGTCATTGTAAATTTAAGTACATTGTAATCAGCCAGGCTAAAAACATCTAAATACTTTATCCTGGCTTAGAGCTTAATTTCCCAGGAAGGCCTTGTTCCGGTCTACCAGTGCATTTATGGACTGTACCGATGCTGCAGAACGGAGCCGGTCCTCAGGTGTATTCATACAGTAATCCACCAGCTGCTCAATGGTGGATGTGGCCACATGCATGCGGGTATCCGACGAAGCATAGTAGATAAATACCTTGCCATCGTCATCGGCAATCCACCCGTTGGTAAAAAGAACATTGGAGACATCGCCCACACGCTCTTCACCCAGTGGCCCCATAAAGAGCCCGGCTGGTTTGTGTATCACCCGGGTAGGATCGTCCACAGCAGTCATAAACATATAGAGGGTATATCGGAGTCCGGCAGCACAGTTTCTTACCCCGTGGGCCAGGTTGAGCCAACCCTGTTCGGTCTTGATGGGGGCAGGTCCCTGTCCGTTTTTCAATTCGTAGATGGTATGGTAGGTTTTTGCATCCAGGACCTTCTCCTCCTTAACCTCTGCATTTAGCATGGAGTTGGAGAGACCAAAGGCGATTCCACCTCCGGAACCGGTATCGATAAAACCATCCTGTGGACGGGTATAGAATCCATATTTCCCATGGATGAATTCCGGATGGAGCACCACATTGCGCTGCTGTCCGCCGTAAGTGATCAGGTCGGGAAGTCTTTCCCATTCCACCAGGTCCCTGGTACGTGCAAGACCTGCAGCTGCCACAGCACTGCTGATATCCCCCTCAGGAGCCCTGGGATCTTTTCGTTCGGTGCAGAAAACGCCATAAATAAACCCATCCTCATGAGCTGTCAGCCTCAGGTCATATACATTGGTGTCTGGATCTTCTGTCTCGGGCATGGTCAGGGGTCGCTCCCAGAACCTGAAATTATCCATCCCGTTGGGACTCTCAGCAATGGCAAAAAATGATTTTCTGTCCTTGCCTTCTCCACGAACCGCCAGCAGGTATAAGCCATTCCATTTGATGGCTCCTGCATTAAAAGCTGCATTGAAACTGATCCGTTCCATAAAATGGGGATTGGTCTCCGGATTGAAATCGTAGCGCCACTCCATGGGGAAATGGTCGCGTGTCAGTATCGGGTACTGATACCGGCTGAAGATGCCATTGGTGCTGTAAAGCTCCCTGTTCTTCCTGGTCAGCAGTGCCTCATGTTCTTTGCGGATGTTCTCCTGACGGTCCTGAAACAGATTCATGGTATTTGACATTTTATGATTTGAAATTTCTTTACTTACTTTCAATTCTGCGGATAAGCTCCATACACGCTCTTCCGTTGTGGTAGGGACACTTCCAGAAACCGGCCTTCTCTTTTTCAGTTTGAGGATTTCCCTGGCTGTCAACGCTCCAGTACCATTCACCCAGCTTATGATCGATGAGATGTTTTTTAATAAACTCCCAGCTTCCAAGGGATCTCTCCAAAAATTTTTGCTCACCCGAAAGCTGGAAGGCATTGTAGTATCCCACCATGGCTTCGGCCTGGGGCCACCAGTGTTTATCGCTATCCAGTTCCATGCTCTCCGGAAAAAACTCATAGTGGAGTCCGCCATCTCCGGCTTGTCCCGCCTCACTTGCATGGGCCATATTTACGGCTAACTCTGCGCACTCTTTTAGTAGTCCAGGATCCCCAAGTAAAGCGGCTGCCTCATGGAGAAGCCAGGAACACTCTATATCGTGACCATAGGAAATAAGTGTGGATTTCAGGTTCCAGTTGTCATCGAAAAAAAGATTCAGCTGATTTCTTTTCCGGTCCACAAAGTGCTCAAGGAAGAGCTTAATCAAATTCTTCAGTGCCTCCTTCAATCCCGGATCCTTCCAGATCCTGAAGAGATTGCCATAGGCCTCCAGAATATGGAGGTGGGTATTCATGGTCTTGCTCTCGTTCTGATCTTTCTCACTGAGCCGCAGATCCTCCAGAGCTTTCCAATCCCTGGAAAGGGCATCGGTATAACCCATGAGTTCCCGGTCGCGTGCGTGTACCTCAAGATCCCTGAATAGACCCTTAGCAATTTTTAGTGCCTGATCATCTCCGCAGGCCATGTGATACTCAGCCAGTCCATAAATGGTAAAGGCTGTAGCGTAGATCTGTTTTCGTGACGAACGCACGCTACCATCAGGTTCCAGTTCCCAGTATACACCTCCGTATTTCTTATCTGTGAAATAGCTGATGATATAGGCATAGGCCCGCCGGGCTGTTTCCAGGTATTCCGCTTGATTATACATCCGGTAGGCTGCAGAGAAGGTCCAGAGAATACGGGCGTTCAGGACCGCTCCTTTTCCGGCCCCTTTCACCACCTGGTTAAGATGGTCAATGTGACCGTGAAAACCTCCAAGTTCCCTGTCGGGTGTATATTCCATCCACCAGGAAAGGATATTTTCCTTCAACTCCTTCTCAAGCTCTTCCCTGAATCGACTTAGGGCTCTATTACTCATTTAGCTCCCTCTTTCTCGTTGGGGAGTGTGTCCCACCAGGTTCGCTTCATTATTATAAAACAGACTGCAATAATTGCCAGAGAGATTCCCATTGGCACCATTTTCTTTAATACAATGTAGATGGGGAAGATCATCAGGGTTGTTTGAGCAATGATTCCCACCACAATGTTGAACATATCCCTGCCAAAATCTTTATTTCTTTCGAAGGAGGGATCCTCGGCCATCACCTTTTCTTGGATGGGCTTCCAGAATCCCCAGGGTTTCACATTCTTATAGAAACTCTTCAGGGTCTCCTCGTCTGTGGGAGGTTTAAGATAGGTGCCCAGTATGGCAGCTATGGCTGAAACCACCAGGATAATGGGGAAGTAGTACAGGTCCAGGAATTCGAAGATCCTGCTGCAGATCAGGGCAGAGATGATTCCAACCAGCATGCCCCAGAAGAAGCCGGAACCATTAAAGCGCCACCAGTACCATTTCAGGATATTGGAAACCGTATAGGCTCCCCAGAGGGCTGATACGATCCACTGCAGCACACTGTTCACATCCTGAGCGAAGAAGCCAAAGACTACGGAAATGGCCACCACGGTGATCCCGGAAAGGTAGTTGGTCCGGCTTATCTGTCTGCGAGAGGCCTTGGGCCTCAGGTGTTTCAGGTAGATATCATTTACAATATAAGCCTGGGCCGCGTTGAGGGTCCCTGCAAAAGTGGACATGAAGGCAGCCAGCAGTCCGGCCAGCAGTAGTCCCATAAATCCTACCGGCACGAACTGACTGATGGCAGAGGGGAGGATCTGTTCAAAGTCAATCTTATTACCCACAATCAGATCCAGCTGGTCATAAAAGAGCAGTCCCAGTACCGCAAAACCTGTAATCATAAAGTAGCGGGTGGGCAACAGGATCACTGAGACAAACCCGGACATTTTAGCGGCTTCCCTGGGTGATTTGGTAGAGAGGATCTTCTGCATATCATAGTTGGGAACCGGCCCGGCCAGACTCACCAGTATTCCTTTGAATAGCATCATGCTAAAGAAGATGCCAAAGAGGGAGTAACCGTCGCTTATGATTTTTTCATTCACCTCACCAATGATATTGGACCAGTCCAATTCAAGTCTTGCCCTAAAGAATGGGTTCATCCAGCCCTCTGGTACCAGCAGGGGATGGTCGGTAAGTGCATTCATGGCGATTACCCCGATCACGATGGCCGAGATGGTCATGATGGTATACTGGATCACATCGGCCCAGACAATGGAGGTCATACCGCCCAGGATGGCATAGAACATGGCAAACAGCGTAAAGACAATTCCATACACGTGAGCCACATATTGCGGGGCCACCTCAAAGGGTACATAGGGCGAGATAACTTCCCAGGGGATGAAGATCTCCACAAATTTACCCAGTCCGATAAAACCATAGGTAAGGAAACCCAGACAGCTGATCAGGGCAAAGGCCACAACGATCCAGTGCGATTGCACACCACTCCTTCCTGAACCAAACCTGGTACGAATCCATTCAGCCCCCGTAGTGGCATTGGACCGCCTCAGCCAGATAGAGAGAAAAACCATCAGGAAGATCTGGTTAAAGACAGGCCACAGCCAGGGGATCCAGATGGACTTCAATCCGTAAACAAAGGCAAGCGTAACCATCCACATGGTACCCGAAATATCGAACATGCCGGAAGCGTTGCTTAGCCCCAGCATATACCAGGGTAGTTTGTTACCACCCAACATGTAGGCAGTTTTATCACGCTGTGCACGTTTCTTCATTAGCAGGCCAATGACAATGGTAGAGGCCAGGTAGGCAAGGATGATCAGGATGTCGACAAGTTTGAGTTGCATAGGATAATGGTTAGTAGGTTATCAGCTCTGTATTAGTTGTAAAGGTCAGGAAGCTCCACGAGGGAAAGCATCAGATCATGATTCATAAATTCGATGAAATCTGGAGCCGACGGGTGCCCAGGATAGGGAGCATAATAGTGGTCGGGCCGACCGTTTCGCCAGAAGAGAATCCAGGCTGCTTTCCGGGTCGATTCATTGGCATCCAGGGTGTGCAGTACCACATCGGTGAACCACTTCTCGTTGGGAATAGTTTCCAGTCCGGTTTCCGAGATCGCTATCATTTTTTGATGTTGGGTGGAGAGCGAATCGAGGACCTCCAGCATATGGATGGTGCCGGGCGTCCGTTCTTTACTGGCCAGACCGTGATAGTCATCAAAAGCCATCACATCCACATAAGCGTCGCCGGGATAAAAATCCATGTACTGTTCAGCAGTTTGAAAATGGTCACTGGAGTACGCAATGATCAGCTGGTGTAGTCCTTTTTTGTCCCGCAGGTAGTCGATGGTGAATTGGAAGAGCGCCTTGTACTGCTCTGCCGAACAGTTGCCATGACCCCACCAGAACCAGGACCCGGTCATTTCGTGGAAAGGGCGGAAAATCACCGGGATCAGTTCCCCTTTTTCGTTTTGCAGGCTGGAGAAGAAATCTGAAGCCTGATTCAGTCGTTTCAGGTAAAGCTCGTGTACCCTACCTCCCGGAAGGCAGGCTTCCACACAGGAGTCCTTGTCCCAGCTGGTACCTGAAATGGCATAATTGCGCATGTGCCAGCTGAAGGTGTTTACCCCGCCTTTTTCATAGACTGCGATGGCCCACTTTCTCATATCATCAAAGGGTACTTCATCGATGTTTTCAGCATCGCCCATATGTCCCAGATCCCAGCCAAAAACGGCCGGATGATCTCCCAGTACATCGTTAATATCGGTCCGGAATTCTTCGCCTTTCCATCCCATGCCATAGGCCAGTGCATCCTGGTGGCCTACCAGAACATGCTCGGTCGAAAGGATTTGAAGATTGTAAAAAAGTGCAGTGGCCAGGGAGCTGGCCTGTGGATCGCTCAGTCCAAATGCTGAGTCTGCATCCTTTGCGGGACCACAGCCATTAAGCATTAATAGTATGCCCAGCATGCTCAGGAAACGGAGAAACATATTCAGTAGGGTTGGTTTAGAGTAGGTAAAAATATTATTATTTTTGATAATACTGCCGATTCTTCTAAATTGCAGTCTGCCGCAAAATACCCAATTCAACATGGCTGTTCTGAGAAGCATTAACCCATTTGATCCATCACGGATCATCAACTATCCCCAATTGTCGGATATGAGCCTTGCCATTCGTCTGGGACGTGCTCATACCATTTTCATGAACTATCGGCATAGCTCGTTTGTTGAGCGGGCTATGTTGATGAACAAGGTAGCTGCTTTGCTTCGTGAGCGAAGCAGGGAGTTTGCAGAGGTGATTACCCGGGAGATGGGGAAACCGGTTTCGGAGGCTGCTGCTGAAGTAAAGAAGTGTGCCTGGGTGTGTGAATACTATGCAGAAAATGCAGCTCATTTTCTGGAGGAGAAGCTGGTGGAAACAGAGGCCGAGGAAAGCCGTGTGATTTTCGAGCCACTGGGGCCCATTCTGGCTATAATGCCCTGGAACTTTCCCTTCTGGCAGGTGTTTCGTTTTGCAGCTCCGGCACTTATGGCAGGAAATACTGTACTTCTCAAACATGCTTCCAATGTGCAGGGATGTGCGGCGACCATCGAAGAGATATTTAAAGAGGCAGGATTTGAGGAGGGCGTTTTTCAGAATCTGGCCCTTGGATCGGACCGGGTAGCAGGGCTTATTGCCAGTGAGTACATAAGGGCGGTAAGTCTCACGGGAAGTGAACATGCAGGTGTGGCTGTGGCCACGGAAGCGGGCAAGTACCTGAAAAAATGTGTTCTTGAACTTGGAGGGAACAATGCCTTCGT
>JAUVIT010000308.1 GCA_030592605.1 Bacteroidota bacterium | reverse complement strand
TGAACAAACCAAAGAGGATATTATCCGTTTTCTGAATGTGGATGAATCTCGAATCAGGGTGGTGTACCAGGGATGCCACAGGCAATTTTACAGCAGGGTTAGTGAGGAGATCATGCAACATACCCGACAGCGTTTTGGCCTTCCCTCCGAATATTTACTATATGTAGGGACCATAGAAGAGCGGAAAAATCTATTGAAAATTATTCAGGCTCTTCATCATGGAAACATTGATTTTCCCCTGGTTGTAGTGGGAAGGAAGACGGCCTATTTCAATCAGGTCAAGCAGTTTATCGAGCGGAACAGATTATCAAATATTTATTTTCTGGACCAGGTGCAGGCATCTGATCTTCCAGCCATCTACCAGGGATCGGCTGGTTTTATATATCCTTCATCCTATGAAGGATTTGGCATCCCTGTTCTTGAAGCTCTTAACTCAGGGATTCCGGTAATTACTTCCAGGGGCGGATGTCTTGAAGAGACTGCCGGGAAAGGAGGCTTACTGATTGAGCCCAACGACAGGGAGGAGATGATCCATGCCATCAGGCAGGTGCTTGAGAAATCTGCATTGCGCGACCGCCTGATTCGTGAAGGAGGGGCACATGCCCTGAAATTCAGAGAAGAGCAGACCATTCCTTCACTTTACAATGTTTATCTTGAGTGCATGCATGATTGATACGGAAGTCGAAAAAGCAGGAGCTATCCTGAAATCAGGAGGCACCATCCTATACCCCACCGATACCATCTGGGGCATTGGATGTGATGCGACCAGACCGGAGAGTGTCAAAAATATATACCAAATCAAGCAACGGGCCGATAGTAAAAGTATGCTGGTGCTGGTAAATGGAATCACCATGCTGGAGGAGTATATTGAAAACATTCCTGCTCAAGCACTGGAGCTCATTGAAAAGACAAAAAAACCAACAACCATCATATACCCCGGAGCCCGCAAGCTTGCATCTAAGCTCCTGGCATCCGACGGGTCCGTTGGTATCCGCCTCACCTCCGATACATTCTGCAGCTTACTAATCGAATTTACAGGCTTCCCACTGGTTTCCACATCGGCCAATATTTCGGGAGAGCAAGCTCCTTCGTCTTTTCAAAAGATCCTTAGCCCCATCCACCAACAGGTCGATTACGTGGTAAACTGGCGCCAGGATGAAACTACAGCATCTGCCCCTTCGGCCATTGTCAAACTGGAAAAAGATGGCTCCATCACCATCCTTCGTCCATAATCCCTTCGACAATGACCCTGGAGGTAAGAAAAACAGGCTGCCTGTTTCCAGGCAGCCCGCAGGTGGTTGTTTAAACAACCGCTCCTGTATCCCCCCCTCTTTGAGGCAGGGGTGCTCCGAATCTTTATAATGCTACCACTTTCCCCGAGCCGGATGAGCTACTATTCACCCTTGGAGTTCCATGGTAATATACTTTTCCGCTTCCGGATATCCTCGCTTCAAGTTCTTCCTTCACGGTAATCCTGACGCTACCCGATCCACTGATGCTTGCTGAAAATTCTTCAACCTCAAACGCCTCTGCATTCACCTTACCTGAGCCACTGATTCTTGTGTCCAATTCATCTGCACTACCGCTCACCAGGTCAATATCGCCCGATCCGGAGATCTTTACATCCACCTCATCGGCATTGAGTTTTTCAAATAAAATGCCGCCGCTTCCCGACATGGCCAGATCCATCTCATCCGTAGTGATGGCCTCCCCTGCCTTAAACTTGGCTGAGCCTGAAATTTTCACAGCGTCCAGCTCCTTGGAGGTGATATAGATAGTCAGCTTCGAGTGCCTGGTTCTCCAGCTGTTGGGGTATTTCACCTGCAGGAAACCATCTCTTACTTCGGTAATCAAATCATCAACATCTTTGGAATCTCCTTCAATCTTGATTTCATGGGCATTCCCGGGAGTATAATAAACATCGGCACTGATGCTGATACCAATACCGCTGAAGGCGTCAAGCTTACGAACTTCCTCTTTGGGAATGTCGGGCATCATAAAACTATTGAGGAACAGTAGGGTTAGTACTGCAACCATCGGGATCATTGCTTTTTTCATCTCTATTTCTTTAAGTTAATTACAGATCTAACCCAAAGACGAAATCAAAAAAGAAATGTTACAGGTTTGTTAGCCCTTCCGGCAAAATAAATTGAATGGATTGCTCCCTGGAGTTGATTTCTTTAATGAAGTCCCGGACAGCCGGTATAATCAACTCCTTGCCTTCAGATTCAATAACAAATACGGGATTCATGGGGTGTGGTAGATAGTCAGAAATTTTACCCAGCGGTCCACTCACACTATCTGATGCAGTGAAACCGATAAGATTCGAAAGATCGTCTCCGGTATCTGAAGGACCGGGTTGGTGAGTTATGTCGAAATAGAGATCACACCCTGAGACCTTCCTGGCTGCTTCCAGGCTATCAATAAATTCAAATTTAATTATGGCCTGTTCGCTGGAGACCAGTTCAAGCTCCTCAACGAAAAAAGGAACCCGCTGCCCATCAATATCGATGAACAGCGGGTTATCAGGTTCAATGTAATTTCCGGCCTGGGGTTCAAGGATGGTATTTACCTCCCCCCGGAGTCTATATGGCTTAGAGATTCTCCCAGCCTTTGCTCCTTCCGGGACCAACATTGTCAAAATTATTAATCCTCTTTTTTAGGCTCCTTTGCAGGCGCTTCTTCAGCCTTGGGCTCCTCAACAGGTGCCACTTCAGCCTTGGGCTCCTCTGCAGGCGCTTCTTCAGCCTTGGGCTCCTCTGCAGGCGCTTCTTCAGCCTTGGGCTCCTCTACAGGCGCTTCTTCAGCCTTGGGCTCCTCTGCAGGCGCTTCTTCAGCCTAAGGCTCCTCTACAGGTGCCTGTTCTTCGGCTTGCGCCTCAGATCCTTCGGTTGCAGCAACTGGTGCGGCTTCTGCTTCTGCAGCGGGTGCTTCTTCGGCTTCCGCCTCAGGTTCTTCGCTTGCAGGTGCATTCGCAGCCTCTTCAGCAGCTATAAGGTCAGACTTTTTCTTTGCAATTTCTATAGCCCTTGCTTCTTTGATCTTACTCTCCTCCTCCATGCGACTCTTAGTGATACCGTCTTTGGTGGATTTAATCTGATCCTTCTTGGCCTGGACTTTTTGTTCCTTTTCGGTCATCCATGCCTGGAACCTCTTCTCAGCTTCCGCCTCGTCAAAAGCTCCTTTTTTAACACCGTCTAAGAGGTGCTTCTTGTACAATACTCCTTTGTAGGATAAGATAGCTCTACATGTATCGGTAGGTTGAGCGCCTTTCTGCAGCCATTCTAAGGCTTTGTTGAAATCCAAAACAATGGTGGCAGGATTGGAATTGGGATTATACTGACCCAATGATTCAATAAATTTACCATCACGTGGCGCCCTGCTATCAGCAACTACAATAGAGTAGATCGCCTGAAATTTGCGACC
>JAUVIT010000343.1 GCA_030592605.1 Bacteroidota bacterium | reverse complement strand
GGTCAGGGATCTCTTTAAGCAGGCCAAGGAGAAGGCACCCTGCATTGTATTTATTGATGAGATTGATGCAGTGGGTCGTGCCAGGGGAAAAAATCCGAATTTTGGTTCCAATGACGAACGGGAAAATACGCTGAACCAGCTACTCACCGAGATGGATGGCTTCGGCAGTAACAGCGGGGTCATTATCCTTGCTGCCACCAACAGAGCCGATGTGCTGGATAAGGCACTGCTCAGGGCCGGACGTTTCGACCGTCAGATCCATGTGGAGCTACCTGATCTCAACGAACGCAGAGCCATATTTGAGGTGCATATGAAACCCATCAAAATCGATAAATCGGTGGATGTGGACTTTCTGGCCAAACAGACTCCCGGTTTCTCCGGAGCAGATATTGCCAATGTTTGTAACGAATCGGCATTGATCGCTGCCCGGCATGATAAGAAGTCCGTTGGCAAACAGGATTTCCTGGATGCTGTGGACCGCATCATTGGAGGACTCGAAAAGAAGAACAAGATTATTAAGGAGGAGGAGAAGCGAACCATTGCCTGGCACGAGGCCGGACACGCCACAATCAGCTGGTTCCTGGAGCACTCCAATCCTCTGGTAAAGGTCACCATCATCCCCAGGGGAAGAGCACTGGGTGCCGCATGGTACCTTCCGGAAGAGCGACAGATCACTACCACCGAGCAGATGCTGGACGAGATGTGTGCCACACTTGGAGGCAGAGCCTCAGAAGACCTGACCTTCGGCCGCATATCCACTGGTGCCCTGAACGATCTGGAAAGGGTCACCAAGCAGGCATTTGCCATGATCTCCTATTTTGGCATGAGTGACAAAATCGGGAATCTCAGCTATTATGATTCAAGCGGTCAGCAGGAATACTCCTTCAATAAGCCTTACAGCGAAAAGACCGCTGAGACCATTGATGAAGAAGTGAAAAAACTCATTGATGTACAGTATGAAAGGGCCAAAACTGTGCTCAGGAAGAATAAGAAAGGGCTCACACAGCTGGCTGAGATTCTGCTTGAAAAGGAAGTGATCTTCAGTGAAGACCTGGAAGTGATCTTCGGAAAACGTCCGTGGACCCGACATGAAGAGCTTCCAAAGATGAAGGAAGAGCTTCCTAAAAAGAAGGTAAAACAAGCGAAAGACCCGAAGCCAGAGGCGCAAGCTAAGAACAACGCAGATAAGTCAGAGAAAAAGGATAAGAATGAATCCAAAGAGGCCTAGCTGTGGAAGCCAACATGGTTCATATTTTCTCCTCTGGTCAACCCTATCAAGCTGAGATGGTCAGGCAGATGCTGTCCGACCATAACATACAGTCCTTTTTGGTAAATAAGCAGGATTCCGCATATAAATTTGGAGAAGTTGAGCTCTACGTAAATCGCGATGATGTGATCAGGGCCAAAAAACTGATCCAGGAATTTGACTACAATTGAAAGAGATATTTTTACGTACCCTGACCGGAGTTGCCCTGATTGTTATGGTGGGAGGCTCAATCCTGCTTGGGCCAGTTACATTTTCGGCTGTCCTCTTACTTGTATATCTCCTCGGGGTCAAAGAACTCTTTGGGCTTCTTCAAAAGAGAGACCTCTCCACCCGCTGGTTCCGGGCGATCCCCGGAGCCTTGCTTTTTCTAATTGTGTATGGCGTTTTTCAATTCAAGCAGAGTCTGCTCTGGTTTATACTTCCCCCGGCCCTGTGGCTCATAAGTGCACTTAGGGGAGGAATTACCCTCTCAGGCACCCTTGCATTCTTATGGCTGGCCATTCCACTGTCCAGCTTCTTTGCGCTTGGATGGATGGAGGATGGACCCGGGTTTCATTACCGGCTACCTCTTTTTATTATTGCCTTGGTTTGGATCAATGACACCTTCGCCTATCTCTCAGGGTCTCTTCTGGGCAGGCATAAGATGACGCCCATACTCTCCCCTGGAAAAACCTGGGAAGGATTTGCCGGAGGAATACTTATTACCCTGCTTGCAGGGTGGATCATCTGGAACTCTACCGGAATTGCTACCCTCTGGGCATGGTTTGGCATCTCACTGCTTGTCAGTACACTCGGGCTGGCTGGCGACCTGTTTGAATCTGGGCTAAAAAGAACCGTGAAAGTGAAAAATACAGGGGCGCTTTTGCCCGGACACGGGGGTGTTCTGGATCGCTTCGACTCCCTGCTATTTGTTGCACCTGCAGTTTTAATCCTGGTCATCCTGATTAAACTTGTGTCATGATAAAAATACATCGTGAAGGAAGATGGATCGTCCTGATCACACTGGCTCTGTTGCTGGCATTGCTTGCCCTGACGGCCCTGTTCCTGCCCTACCAGGTAAACTATCTTGTCGCTGTGCTATCCCTCGTTGTACTGATCCTGGTTTTACGTTTTTTCCGAGTACCCACCAGGCGTCCCTTTCTTGATGAGAATAACATTACAGCACCTGCAGATGGCAAGGTAGTAGTCATAGAAAAGGTGGAGCAAAAGGAGTACCTGAATGGTCCATGTATGCAGGTATCTATCTTTATGAGCATTCATGATGTGCATATTAACTACTTTCCTGTCAGTGGCAAGATCTCTTATCAACGTTACCACCCGGGACGATACCTGCTGGCCCGGCACCCAAAATCCTCAGAGTTAAATGAGAGAAGCTCTGTGGGAATCGAGACTCCCCATGGGAGGCTGCTGGTGAGGCAGGTCGCAGGTTATGTGGCTCGCAGGATCCGCTGCTATGCCAAAGAAGGAGCTCTGGCAAAGCAGGGAAGTGAAATGGGGTTTATTAAGTTCGGCTCCCGGCTCGACCTGTTCCTACCCCTGGATGCCCACATCATGGTCATACCCGGTCAGCGGGTTTATGGTGGGATTACTCCGGTGGCCAGTTTCAAATAAAATACCCGAAAGTCTTTTTTAACATTCCCTTAACATAATGCACTTGCATGATGCCCTATTTTGCGCACGTTATATCCATGAAATTAAAAAATATCATGAAAAAGACATTAGCCAT
>JAUVIT010000183.1 GCA_030592605.1 Bacteroidota bacterium | reverse complement strand
CGCGCCGGAAAACATCCTTTTTGTGGGGGACTCCGACAACGATATTCTGACAGCTCAGGCAGCGGGCATGGTGCCTCTTGGGGTTAGCTGGGGATATGGCCGGCTGCTAAACAATCCCATAGAGGGCATGGGTACCCTGGCCGAAAAGCCTAAGGAGATATTAAAATTTGTAAGCTAAAGCAAAGCGGATGAAAACCAGAGCAGTCAGATTATACGGTAAAAAGGATTTACGGGTGGAAGAATTTGAATTGCCTGCCATAAAAGAGGATGAGATCCTGGCCAGGGTGGTGAGCGATAGCCTGTGCATGTCTTCCTACAAGGCAGCCATCCAGGGAAGCGATCACAAACGGATTCCCAATGATGTAGCTGAGAACCCGGTCATCATAGGTCATGAGTTTGCCGGAGAGATTCTCGAGGTGGGAAGCAGTTGGAGCGGGCAGTTCAGCGCAGGCGATAAGTTTGCTATCCAGCCGGCTATAAATTACCCGGACGGACCGGTAGGGATACTGGGGGCTCCGGGATATTCCTACCAGTACCTGGGAGGGAATGCTACCTATGTTATTATTCCAAAAGAGGTAATGGAAATGGACTGTTTGCTGGTATACAAAGGTCCGGGTTTTTATCCAGCCTCCATGGCAGAGCCGTATTCCTGTGTGATCGGGGCCATGCATGCCAATTACCATATTAAGCCGGGCACCTATGTGCACGATATGGAAATTGTGGATGGAGGAAAGATGGCCCTGCTGGCTGGTGTGGGACCCATGGGACTGGCAGCTATCAGCTATGCTCTGAACCGCGAGGGACATAAACCATCCCTGCTGGTGGTGACCGACATAGACCAGGACAGGCTCGACCGGGCTGCGCACCTGTACCCACCTGAATATGCCAGCGAAAGAGGAGTGGAGCTCCACTATGTAAACACCGCCTCGGTGGAGAACCCCGCTCAGCATATCAAAGGCATTAACGGGGGAGAGGGCTATAATGATGTGTTTGTCTTTGCCCCGGTAAGCCAGGTCATCGAACAGGCCGATCAGCTGCTGGCCTTTGATGGCTGTCTGAACTTTTTCGCCGGTCCGGCTGATACTGCCTTTAGCGCAAAACTAAATTTCTACAATGTGCACTATGCCTTTACACATATCGTGGGCACTAGCGGGGGAAATACAGATGACATCAAGGAGTCGCTGGATTTAATGGAGAAGGGGCTTGATCCATCGGGACTTATTACGCATATCGGGGGTCTGGATGCTGTGACAGAGGCCACCCTGAACCTGCCAGACATTCCGGGTGGGAAGAAACTAATCTATAATCACCTGAACATGCCCTTGACAGCCATCTCCGATTTCAGGAAGCTAGGCGACAAAAACCCATTGTTCAATGACCTGGCCGATATATGTGACCGCCACGGTGGATTGTGGTCGGTGGAGGCGGAAGAGCTCTTGTTAGCGGACAACTATGAATCGTGACACGCTCATGATGTTATCAGCTTAAAAAGGGCGATGTCCATATCAATACATGGTATTGTTGTTGGCCGAACTGTGTGGTATCTGTTGCATAGAATCCCAATGTTCTACGATTTTTCCACTTTCATCAAATCTAAAAAAATCCATGGTTACATACTCCTCATTTCCAGGCCAAACCTGATGTGTATGGAGTACTACCAGATTACCTTCAGCGACTTCGCGAACGAATTCAATAGATTTATCGGGATACTCCCTGGCCATTCTTTCAAAGTACTTTATAAATGGTTCTTTGCCATCGCCCACCAAAGGATTGTGTTGAATGTAATCCGATCCTACATATAATTGAACAGCTTCTCGTGGGTTTCCTTCATAGGACATTCTATAAAATGCAATGGCATTTTCTTTGTTTCGATTTAGATTTTCACTCATGGCTTTGTTTTTGCGTTTCTATTCTAAAGCAGAATCCGGAGCATAGTAAATCCCTTTTTGCTTCCAGCTTCTTTTTAAGTGCTGTAAGGAGGATTCAAAGTTTTTAAAGTTTTTATGCTCCTTTTCGGTCCATCCGACTTCCGCGTAGGCAGCTATCCTCGGAAAGGTAAAAAAATGCATGTGTCCGTTTGTTGGAATCCATTCTCCCCACATCTGGCAGCCTGTCCCAATCACTTTGTCATGATATTCCGGATCTAGTTTCGCTGGTACAGGATCGAAGGCATAGGCCCTTTCCAGGGGTATGGCTTGATAATCGTAGTCCAGGTAGGTTTCACTATGCAGGGAATTTACAATTTCGTAGCCATTGCTCGCTGCATGGCTTGCCAGGGCCACATCTCCTTTCCAGAAGTGAACGACGGTCTCTTTCGCCAGTTCCTGGTCCGATTTGGTATCTGCCTCATCCTGGTATTCATGCAAATTATGTCCCATAATTTCATTCCATCCCATCATTCTTCTTCCTTTACTTTGAAGGTATTGTGAAATGCCATTAGTGAAATATACTTGCAATTCAGCAGGAGTGTCGAGTCCATATTCTTTCATATAGGCCTGTACGGATCCAGAAGCTTTCCAGTGACTGTATTTTACCTCATCACCTCCAATGTGTATCACTTTTGATGGAAACAGGTCCATGACCTCATCCAGTACATCAGTGAGGAACTGTTGAACTTTGAGATCGCTTACATCATATACATCTTTGCCCACACCGAATCGAATGGGTACATTAATTTCTTTTTTAGCTGTTCCCAGCCAACTGTACGAAGCAATAGCCGCAGAGGAATGTCCCGGCATTTCAATTTCGGGAACAACGGTAATATGTCTTTCCAGCGCATAGTCAACAATTTCTTTTATCTGCTCCTGAGTGTAGAAACCCTCATGTACCTCAGCCGATTGAATAGGACTGTTCCATTTTAAGGGTCCCACCTGGGAGCTCTTTCTTGTGGATCCAATTTCGGTAAGTTTCGGGTATTTTTTGATCTCGATTCTCCAACCCTGATCATCAACCAGGTGCCAGTGAAATACATTCATCTTCAGGTAGGCCATTTCATTAAGCAGCATTTTAACCTGATCCATTCCTTTGAAATAGCGGGCTTCATCCAGCATAAAAGCCCTCCACGAAAAACGGGGGGCATCTTTTATCAGCAATTCCGGGATATTAAGGGATAATACATCTTGTTCCTGGTCCGTATAAGCAAAGGACAACTGAAGCAAACTTTGTACGCCATAGAACCAACCAGCCTTACCCGAGGCAGTAATCTGAATTCCAGCTTTAGAGATACTCAACTCGTACGCTTCTTGTGCCAGCTTCTTGTCCAGCCTGAACGCTATTATATCCGCTCCAGCTTCCTTCGATTCAATGATTTCCATATTATATCCCAGAGCCTGCTTCATTTGATTTTGCAGAATGCTTGCTATTTCAGGATATTCAGGGCAATTGGCAATTCTAAGCTCTTTGTTTATTGTGAAACTACCCTCTCCCCGGATGACCTCCTGTGCTTGGGGGATGATGTGGATTTTTTGTGCCTGCACGTTTGAAAAACTGAGCAAGCATAAGAGCGATGGTAATGTTAGAATCTTGATTTTCATGTAATCTGATCTCCAATACATACTATTTGAATTTTTAACTGTGGCTTATTGCTCTCGATATTCGCTTATCAACCTTGTCGGTAAAACCACTTTTCTTCAGGGAGTGGATACAAGGACAAATTTACTGATTTTTGATATACTGTTTGACACTATCAAGCGGTGCTTCACCGCAGGATGCTATAAAGTAACTTGGAGACCATAACCCACCCTTCCAGTAGTATTGTTCAAGTTCCGGGAACTCTTGTCTTAGGAATCTGGAAGAGACCCCTTTCAAGCTGTTCACCAGCCTGGATGGTGTGGTATGGGGTAATGGTTCAACCAAGAGATGCACATGGTCCTTCTCTCCGTTGGTTTCAACAAGCTTACATTTGAAATCATTACACACCCTGTCAAAGTGAAAATGCAGTCGTTTGTACATCTTTTCAGTGAAGACTTTCTTTCTGCATTTAGTCACAAAGACCAAATGCAGGTAAAGTGAATAAGCGACGCGTCTTTTAGTACGTAAATCTTGCATATCATCCATATATTTAGTAAATTTAAGTATATATGTCAAAGATAAGAAAAGCATATAGATATCGTCTAAAGACCAATAGAGATATTGAAGAAAAACTATCGAGATATTGTGGTTCGGCCCGGTTTCTCTGGAACAAGTCCCTGGCCATGAACCTGGAGCGGTTGGAGCACAAACAGGGTATCCTTTGGTACAATGAACTGGCATACTGGCTCACTGTATGGAAGCGATCCGAAGAGTACGGTTTTTTGAAGGAGTGTCCTTCACAGGTATTGCAGCAAAAGCTGAAGGATCTGGAAAGGGCCTTCAGGGATTGTTTTGATAAAAGCCAGTCTTTGAAACGAACTCCGGTGTTCAAGAAGAGAGGCTTGAATGATGGCATAAGGTATCCGCAGGGCTTTAAGATTGATAACCGCAGGATCTTCCTGCCAAAGATTGGCTGGATAGGATTTCACAAGAGCTGTGAAATAGCCGGCAAAATCAAGAACATCACCATCACAAACCGGTGCGGACAGTGGTTTGCTTCCATCCAGGTTGAGCAGATGATTGAAATAGGGAAGCATGCTTCCGATTCAGAGATAGGTATTGATGCAGGGGTGAAATGCTTTGCTGTCTTTTCTGATGGAACTATGATAGACGGAGTGCATAGTTTCCGAAAACATGAAGATGCTCTGGCCAGGGAACAGCGGAAGCTGGCAAGGAAAAAGAGAGGATCGAATAACTGGAAAAAGCAGAAAAGAAAAACATCAAAGCTTCATCATACGATTGCCAATGTTCGACAAGACTTCCTTCACAAGTTGAGTACCGAGATAAGCAAAAACCAAGCGAAGGTATATGTTGAAGGTTTGAAGATTAAGAACATGAGCGCATCGGCCAGGGGAACTATCGAGGAGCCTGGCAGGAACATTAAGGCGAAGTCCGGGCTGAACAAGTCCATACTGGACCAGGGGTGGTATGAATTCAGGCGTCAGCTTGATTACAAGCTCTTCTGGATGGGAGGGATGCTGG
>JAUVIT010000135.1 GCA_030592605.1 Bacteroidota bacterium | reverse complement strand
TTCAGGGTAAAGAACAGATAGGTAAATGAGTCCACCGATTTTGCTGAATAGTCACGGGCAAAGAAGGTCATGGTAAGTCCATTCTGGTGGAATCCCATCCAGAAAAAGATCACTACAAAGAAAACCAAGAGCAGGGATACCACCCGCTGTTTCTCTTCTTTGGTGGCAATCATTACGATCCAGGTGACAAATCCGGCAAAAAGGCCAATGGCCATTCCGGTTTTGAAATCCTTGAACAAACTAACCAGAAAGGCGGTAATGGCAAAGGCTACAACTGCCATAGGAATCGCCAGGGGCTTTTCCCTGAGGGTGATGGTTTTTTCTCCGGCAGCTTTTTCCCGCTTGGGAAGGTGCTTGTGAAAAATCAGGTAGGCTGCAAGGGATATTACCATGGCAATGGCAGCTATCCCAAAGGCAAAATTATATCCACGTGAAAATACCTCAATGTAGGAGTCGGCAAAAGCACCCAGATCGGTTATTGGTCCGCTCAGACTTACGGCATCGGCCAGCTGCTGGAAAACTGTTGTATCCTCGAGGATTCCATCTTTATACTGGTGACAGAGCGCGGGAAGGCTACCGTCGTGAAGGTAGCCGTTTGTTTTTAACCACCAGTTCCGGACTCCCATGGCAGCAAAGGGGGCGAAGAATGCACCCACGTTGATCCCCATATAGAAAATCAAGAAGGCATTATCTCTCACCTTATCATATTTGGGATCATCATAAAGTTGTCCTACGACTGCCTGAAGGTTTCCTTTAAAGAAACCGTTTCCAATGGCGATGGTAAAGAGAGCGCCTAAGGTCAGAGACAGGGGCAAACCGGGGATGGCCATTGCAATATATCCCACAAACATGATCACCTGTCCCAGGGAGATGATCGCTGTATATTTCTTGGTGGCGTCGGCCAGAATTCCACCAAGCAGCGCAAGGGCGTATATGGCAAAATAGAACCAGCTGTATATATCACCGGCTCTCTCTGCAGCAATTCCGAATTTAGCTTGCAGGAACAGGACCAGGATCGCCATCATGGTATAGAAACCAAAACGCTCCCCCATGTTCGCAAAGAAGGCAACATAAAGTCCTTTAGGATGTCCTTTTAACATAGAGTTTAGTTTTTATGAATATCTGAATTTTGTGATGGAGACAAATATAGAAATAGTTTTTTCTTAATTTTGATTAAAACAGCATGTTATGAAAA
This sequence comes from Bacteroidota bacterium, assembly GCA_030592605.1. GTDB lineage: Bacteria > Bacteroidota > Bacteroidia > Bacteroidales. The sequence goes on along the minus strand of JAUVIT010000135.1, from coordinate 4,800 downwards.
TTTTCAAGGCTGAGCAGGTAAGGGAAATTGATGCCTATACCATCAAAAATGAACCGATCCGCTCCATAGATCTGATGGAACGGGCGGCCACGAGGCTTACCGGCTGGTATGTACGCCATTATCATACCAACCGGAAGGTAATGATCTTTGCAGGATCAGGCAATAACGGAGGAGATGCCCTGGCCATGGCCCGGATGCTGGCAGATAGACAGTTCCGTGTGGATTGCTTTCTGCTGCGCTTTGGGAAACTGTCTGAAAATTGCTACATCAACCTGGGGCGTCTGAAAGAGCAGGCCAGGGTTAAGCTGTATGAAATCGATGATCAGGATTTACTTCCTGAGATTGCGAAAGAGGATGTGGTGGTGGACGGGATTTTTGGATCCGGACTCTCCAGGAGTGTTACAGGTCTGCCTGCCAGTGTCATCAGACATATCAATAAGAAGGCCGGAACAGTTATTGCCATTGATATACCGTCCGGACTATTCGGGGAAGATAACACGGGTAATGATTACAAGCAGGTGATCAGGGCAAGTCATACACTTACCTTCCAGTTTCCCTTTCTATCCTTTTTCTTTGATATACATGAGGCCCATGTGGGACATATGAGGGTGCATGATATCAAACTGCATCCAATGGCCATAGCGAATACGGAGACTGCGTACAGAACCATTGAAGCTGAGGAGATCAGGGGACTGCTGCCACAGCGAAGCAAATTTGCGCATAAAGGCACCTTCGGACATGCCCTGATGATCTCTGGATCTTATGGGATGATGGGGGCAGCCTTGCTGGCAGGAGAGTCTTGTCTCCGCTCGGGCACCGGATTGGTCACGCTCCATGTGCCGAAGTTTGGGTACAGCATTGTTCAAACAGCATTTCCGGAGGCCATTGTTAGTATTGATCAATCAGATATTCTTTTTAGTGAGCCACCCGACCTGAGTCCTTACAGCGCCATTGGCATTGGACCGGGCCTGGGATGCAAACCAAATTCGGGCAAAGGATTGAAGATGCTTTTAGAGCGGGCTGGGGTGCCGCTGGTAATTGATGCAGATGGACTTAATCTTCTGGCTCAGCATCCCGATTGGCTCGAGTTGCTGCCGGAGGGAACCATACTGACGCCGCACCCCAAGGAGTTTGACAGGCTGGCCGGCGAAAGCACCGATTCTTATGAAAGGCACCTGAAGCAACGGGAGTTTGCAAGCAAGCATAAGGTAGTGGTGGTCTTAAAGGGGGCCAGTACCGGCATCGCTGCCCCCGATGGCAGATACTGGTTTAATACCACCGGGAACTCCGGCATGGCCACTGGAGGAAGTGGGGATGTGCTCACTGGTTTGATTGCCGGCCTTCTTGCCCAGGGCATCGCCTCCCTGGATGCAGCACTTGCCGGAGTTTACTTACATGGACTGGCGGGCGACCTGGCAGCTGAATCTTCCAGTGAAGAGGCTGTAATTGCCGGCGATATGATTCTCTACCTGGGGGAGGCCTTCAGGGAGCTGCATGGCTGAAATTCGTATAATCCAAACTTGAGATATAAAAATATTTAAAAATATCGCACTTAGACTCCAGCATGGCCAGGGGATCTGTGGGAGCAGATCTTGATGGAAGGCTGGATATTTCTGCCGGTCTGGTCGTGGTAAAAAAGAGAAATGATTCTTTTGCCTCTACGCCGCAGCGAACCGGGGTTATGAGCTTACGGTTTTCGAGGAGACTGTGATTGCTGAAGATGAGGCAAATATGGCTGCGATGCTGGAAGCCTACAAGGATCTGGGAGTCGAGCTACACTCTATAAAATAGCGGCCGGGAGGGTATAAAAAGGAAACTCTTCAAATGTTTTTTTGTTTGGAAAGCCCCGATATGCTAATTTCGTGCTGAATAAGAAGATCAAAGCTATGAAGAAACTTATCTATTATATAGCAGTGGCAGCTTTAATGTCCGCCTGTGCTACCACCGAACCCGTAAAGATTCAGCTTACTCCTCTGGGACAGGAACCTTCAAAGGCGAAAGACCAGTATGTATATGCATTGCCTCAAACCGTATTGAAGGTGGAGGTTACCCTCAGGGAGGTGCGGAGTATTCCCGGACCCTATTGGGAGTATGCTGAAAAGTACCTGGGACTCAAAGAGGTAGTAAAAACCAAGTCCAGTAATTGGAATATCTGGGATGTTGCCATCGAACAACACCTGGAGCTGGATCCACAGCACTTTTATTCACTGAATGTCATGGAAGGAATGTTGGATGGCGCAGCCTTGACTCCGTATTTGGAGAAGGGGATTATATTAAGCGGTACTGAAACCATCGATGAATCAATCAAAGGGAATGGTCTTCAGTCCACCAGCAGGGACAACTTTGTACGTTATGATGACCTGGGGGTGAGCAATAATTTTGAGGAGCGCACTGAAACCATGTATAAGACCATTGTGACTGATACTGCATTTGTGGAGGTGCCTGTTCAGCGTACGGTGGTTCAGCAAAATTCCTCCGCAACCAAAGCCAAAGAGGCTGCCGATTTTATCTTAGAATTACGTACCCGTCGTTTTGAGATGCTAACAGGAGAATATGAAGTCTACCCCGACGGAGAAGCTATGGGAGCATCTATTCAGAAGCTTGACCAGATGGAGGCCTCTTATCTCTCTTTGTTTACAGGGAAGACCATTACCAGGGTTATGAAGCGAACCTGGTTTATTGTCCCGGACAATGGAGTAGATCCATCCCGCTATCCACTGGATGTGTTTTCAAATCAGCTGGGATTTGTACCGGCAGCGATAAATGAGGGGCAAGCCCTGGAAGTAGTGATTAACCCCATGGGTAAAACCATCAGGGTGGGAGGTTACTTTTCACCAAACTCCGTTCCTGCGAATGCTCTGCTTTACAGGATTCCTGATCTGGTAGAGCTAAAGGTAATGCTGGGCGAGCAGGCGCTATCCACCCACCGCATCTCCATCTACCAATCGGGACATATGCTTACAACTCCCATCCATTAAGCGGATCGATCCCTGCTATTTTTCGGGGATCTCTTCCAGGATAAGCACCAGGAATTCCCAGAAAAGCTTCACGGTATCTATTTTTACCTTTTCATCAGGTGAATGCGGGAACCTGATGGTGGGTCCGAAGGAGATCATATCAAAGTTTGGATAGACCCCACCCAGCAAACCGCACTCCAGTCCGGCATGAATCGCCTTGATTTCAGGTATCTTCCCAAAATTTTTATTGTATACATCCTGACAGGTCTTCAGAATGGGAGAATCCATATTGGGTTTCCACCCCGGGTATTCTCCGCTCAGATTTACATCTGCGCCTATAAGTTGGAACACAGCTGCGATTTTCCAGGCAGTGGCCTCTTTGGCAGAGTCCACCGAGGAACGGGTCAGGTTGTAGGCTTCAAATTTGCCATCCTTTATACTGGCGATGGCCAGGTTGTTGGAGGTCTCAACCAGTCCCTTCATGGACTGACTCATGCGCTGTACCCCGTTGGGACAGGCAAAAAGGGCCCTGATGAATCTGGCCTGCTCCACAGCAGGAACCACTTTCGAAGGCATGGTGCTCTTTTCACATGTAAAGGAGAGGTTGGGCTCTGTATCGGCAAACTCCTTTTTATAGATCTCCTGGTAAGAAGCTACAAGGGCTTCAAAAGCATCGCATTCTGCAACAGGTACCAGGATCACAGCATGTGATTCGCGGGGAATGGCATTCCTCAGGTCGCCCCCGGTAGCCTCGGAGAGTCTGATCTTTAGATCCGACTCTGCTTGCATCATGAAGCGGAACAGCACCTTGTTTGCATTGGCCCTTCCCAGGGGAATATCGATTCCGGAGTGTCCCCCTTTCAATTCCTGTACATGTACTTTGTAGGCCTCATGTCCGCTTGGAGCATTCTCTTCTGTATACGTTTTGGAGGCGAGGACATCGATACCGCCAGCGCAACCCACATAGAGTTCACCTTCATCCTCCGAGTCCATATTGATCAGGATATCACCGTCAAGTATACCAGGTTTCAAACCAAAAGCGCCGGTCATCCCAGTCTCCTCATCTATGGTAAAGAGGGCCTCCACCGGACCGTGTTTCAGGGTAGTGGACTCCAGTACAGCCATGGCAGCAGCCACGCCAATGCCATTATCGGCTCCCAGAGTTGTCCCATTGGCAGTTACCCATTCCCCATCGATAAGAGCTTCAATGGGATCTTTCTCAAAATCGAAATCCTTGTCGCTGTTCTTCTGAGGTACCATGTCCAAATGGCCTTGAAGGACTACAGTTTTCCGGTTTTCCATTCCTGGTGTGGCCGGCTTTTTGATAATCACATTCTCCACCTCGTCCACAATGGTTTCCAATCCGAGGTCCTCCCCGAATTTCTTCATGTAGGCAATAATTTCTGCCTCCTTCTTGGAGGGCCTGGGAATCTGTGTAAGGGTATAGAAGTGTTTCCATACCTCCACAGGTGCTAAATCTTTTATGTTGCTCATTATATAGTTAATTAGAATTACTCACTCGTTACAATATTGGGATCTTGAAGGCCATAGCCCTTCTTGGCACTTTCAGCTTTAAGAAGCAGTGCAAAGATCAGGGCCAGGACGCCAAATCCTGTGAATATAAGCATGGGCAGGGTGTAGTTATAGGTAGCCACTTCGACCCCTTCCTTCATCACGTACCCTGTGATGCAGTATTTCTGAAGCACCCATCCGATCAGGGCAGGAACTCCCATCAATCCCCAGTTCTGAACCCAGAAAATCAGGGAGAAAGAGGTCCCAAGGTATCTTTCCGGGATAATTTTGGGAACGGAGGGCCACATGGCTGAAGGAACCAGCGAGAATG
>JAUVIT010000091.1 GCA_030592605.1 Bacteroidota bacterium | reverse complement strand
TTTATTTTGAAAGACTCATATTTATTCCTGGAAAAATAAGACGAGACTCTCTTCTTTAAATTTTTTGCTTTCCCAATATAGAGCAGCGTTCCATTTTTATCATAGAATTGATAAACCCCCGCTTGGTCGGGAAGTGAACGAATCAGGTCAGAAATATCAGAATTCCGTGTCATTTTAAACTTAACCAGGCTGCTTCACCAATGCACAGGGCCGTATGCTGAATAAATATGGCGCTCTCAGCGCACTAAACCAAGTTAATCAAGGTGCAATTCCATTGCTAATAGCTTCACCCACATGGGTTTTTGGAATACAATGGGCTCATGTTTCTGATGGCATGTAAAAAGCCAAATAGGAGAATTAATGCCCTTCAAAGCTGATAATCGAATCAACGTCGTAAGTCTTAAGCCTAAGTCGCCCTTTCAATTCGGGAAGCTCTACCAGGAATAATACTTTTACAATTTTGCCTCCAGCCTCTTCAACTAACTTGCATCCTGCTTCAGCTGTTCCTCCGGTAGCCAACAAATCATCTACTACTACTACCTTTTCCCCGGGTTGAATGGCATCCACATGCATTTCCAGAGCATCTTCTCCATACTCCAGTTTGTATTCAATTCCTCTCTTCTTATAAGGAAGCTTACCCGGCTTTCTTAATAAGGCTACACCTCCACCCATTCTTGCAGCCAGTGCACCCGCCAAAACAAAACCCCTCGCTTCTATTCCAACAAATTTCTCAAAAGAGATAGTTCTGGAATTCTCATCCTTTAAACGATTTATCAACTGATCAAGGGCCATTGAAAAAGCATCACTGCTCTGAAAAATTGTGGTCAGGTCCCTGAACACAATTCCGGGTTTTGGATAATCCGGAATTGAACGTGTGATATCCTTTAAATATCTGTTTACCTCTTCTTGGTTCATCTCTCTGAAATTTAAAAAATGTTCCACGTGGAACTATCTGCCCATATATATGAGCAGAACACTTATATCGCTCGGAGACACTCCCGAGATCCGGGAGGCTTGTCCAATAGAGCTTGGTTTAATTCTTGCCAGCTTTTGTCTTGCTTCTGTGGAAATACTTTTCAAACGCTCATAATCAAAATGCTCATCCAATTTAATTCTCTCCAGGCGTTTTATCTTGTCAGCCATTAGTTTTTCCCGCGCAATGTATCCCTCATATTTAATTGCAATTTCAACGGCCTCTACAACCTCACCAGCTCTTCGTCCACAATCAGATTGAATTTCTCGAAGTCCCTCAACATCTTCAATCAATTCATTTAATCTAACCTGGGGGCGTTTTGCAACTTCTATTAATTTCATTTTTTGTTTCAGCGGGGAGGTGCCAGCTCGCTCCAGGAATCCATTTATATCTTCCGGAGCCACGCTATATGATTTCAAGAAGTCTATGACCCTGTTCACCAAAACTCTTTTGCTTCTCAACAAATCTACTCTCTCCTGATTAGCCAACCCGATTCTAGAGCTCAGTTCTGTAAGTCGTTCGTCCGCATTATCCTGACGTAGTAATATCCTGTACTCTGCCCTTGAGGTAAACATCCTATAAGGTTCGTCAACTCCTTTTATTACCAGGTCATCGATCAAAACACCAATATAAGCCTGGTCCCTCCCCAGTACAAACTCTTCATCCCCGTCAATCTTAAGACTGGCATTTATTCCAGCCATCAGACCCTGCGCTCCTGCTTCCTCATAGCCGGTAGTTCCATTTATTTGTCCAGCAAAATATAAATTTCTTAATTGTTTTGTTTCCAGGGTGTGGTATAATTGTGTAGGTGGATAATAATCGTATTCTATAGCATAGCCTGGTCTGAAGATCTTAACGTTCTCCAAACCCTCAATTTGCAACATCGCATTATACTGTACCTCCCAGGGTAAAGAAGATGAGAAACCATTAATATAGTATTCAATTGTCTCAAGCCCTTCCGGTTCTAAAAATAATTGATGCGCCTCCTTTTCCGAAAACGTGATTATTTTGTCTTCAATACTTGGGCAGTAACGTGGACCAATACTCTGAATGGTGCCATCAAACATAGGGCTGTCAGTAAATCCTTTTTCCAGCTCCGAATGTACTGTCAGGTTAGTATGAGCAATATAGCAGCTCCGGTGAAACGAATAATCCATCTCATAGTCCAGATAAGAAAACTTCCTGAACTCCATATCACCCGGCTGTTCCTCTAATTTACTAAAATCAATACTTCTGCCATCGATCCTGGCAGGTGTCCCTGTTTTCATTCTACCCACTTCAAAGCCATGTTCTGCCAACTGCTCACTTAAGCCATAGGCTGGAGCCTCTCCCATTCTACCCCCCTTCATCTGAACTTTTCCAACATGCATCAGGCCATTGATAAAAGTGCCAGCAGTTAGAATCACTTTCTTCGAACGGAATTCAATGCCCATCAAAGTCTCCACCCCCCTAACTTCTCCATCTTCGATAAGCAAGCTTGTGACTTTATCCTGCCAGAACTCAAGCTTATCAATTCCTTCAAGAACTTTTCTCCATTCCAATGTAAATATGGATCGATCACATTGTGCCCTGGGGCTCCACATAGCTGGTCCCTTGCTTCTGTTCAGCATCCTAAACTGAATCATAGACCGGTCTGTAATCAATCCTGAATAACCCCCTAAGGCGTCTATCTCTCTGATTATTTGGCCTTTAGCTATGCCGCCCATGGCTGGATTACAGGACATTTGTGCATATTTCGTCATGTCCATCGTAATCAGCAATGTCCTGCTACCCATAGAGGCAGCAGCAGCAGCAGCTTCACAACCGGCATGTCCGGCACCAACAACAATTACATCATACTGATTTCTCATTCTAAAGCATATTCAACCACAAATGTAATGCATCATTTTCCATTTGACGCATTGTAAGACGCTCTTCCTCATTTCCGTCGCCATAACCAAGTAAATGATTCACACCATGAACCATTACCCGCCTAAGCTCCTCGCCTTCTTCCGTGTTATAACTTCTGGCATTAATTCTGACCTGCTCAATACTTACAAAAATATCTCCGGAGATCAAATCACCTTCAGTGTAGTCAAATGTTATAACATCTGTGTAGTAGTTGTGGTTTAAATACTTTTGATTAATAAGCTTGAGATGCTTATTCGAAGTAAACACAAATGACAGCTTGCCGCACTTCACTTCCTGTGAATCAATCCATAGTTTGATCCAGCGTTTATGCCTTAGCTTCTGCCCTAAATTAAAGTTTGTTTTTTCGGTATGAAATATGACCGGCACTAGATCCTGAACTTAAGCACTACAATCCTGCCATTTTCAAGGTATAGAATTTCATCTGAAAGTCGCTCCATGAGGAAGATTCCCCGGCCATTTATTTTCTCCAGATTTTCTGGTGCTGTTGGATCCGGAACAGTAGCATAATCAAATCCTTGTCCCTGATCCTCAATATGAACCATGAGCTCTTTCTGTTCCATTAGCATTTCGATCTTAACGATCTTTGCCGGATCAGAATTATTGCCATGTATAATGGCGTTGTTTGTCGCCTCCATTGTGGCAACAAGCACGTTCCCGTAAACTTCATCACTTAAATCGAGTTCAAGTGATATTTCGTCAATAGCTTTCTCTACTAAACGCAGGCTTCCTAAATCAGCCGGTATATTTAAATCTTTTCTCATAACAATTCCAATGGACGCTTAGTATACGGTGCCTATTCTCGAAAGGTTCCAAAAAATTGCTATTTACTTATCCACTCTTCCGGGTTTAAAATTGTTCGCTCCTGCCAGACTTCAAAATGAACCGAGGCAACATTGTCTTTTTCATCGGTGAAAGCTTCTCCCAGGCGCTCTTTAGTTAGCACTTTATCGCCTGTTTTAACCCTCACATTTACAAGATTCTGATATACTGATAGAAACTCTCCATGTCGAATCAAAACTGTATAATTAGCGCCTAAAATAGCAAACACCTTGGTCACCTGTCCTTCGAATACAGCTCGCACTTCAGTCCCGGGTGAGCTGGTAATATCAATTCCATTATTTTGAACGCTGGAACCTCTTAAGCCTGGTACTTCATGCTTTCCAAAACCAACAGTAACAATTCCCTTTTCAACGGGCCATGGTAATTTACCTCTGTTCTTTCTGAAATCCTTGCCTACCAGTTCCTGCTCCGGAGTCATTGCCGCATATATATTTGATGAATTCAGCTTTCGAGCCTCTTCTTCAATAATCTCTCTTATCCGTGTTTCAAGAGCCGTTGCAATTCGCTCTTTCTCAGAAACTTCCCTCCTTAACTCCGACTCTCTCCTTTCCAGGTCACTGACCATTGACCTCCTCCTGCTTCGCTGACCCAGCAATTTTTGTTGTTCGCCTTCCTTCTCCTCTATAGCCATTAGTTTCTCATTCTTAAACAAATTCAATCGGTCTTTCTGAAGATCAAGTTCCCCGATAAGCGAATCTATCTCGTTCGCTTTCCGAACCCTATACGCACTTATATACTTTAAATACTTGTATCGCTGATAGGATTGTGATATTGTAGCCCCAGCCAGTATATACATAATCTTCTCATATTCAGTATGGTTCCTGTATGCGAAGTAGATCAATCTGGCGTATTCTTCTTTGTTTTTCTCGTTATCAATGGTCAGTTGCCCAATAAGCTCCTCCGTCTCCTGAATGCTCCGGCTCAACAGATCCAGCTCGGCCTCCAAGGTAGAAATCAAGCCTGCCCTTGCATTGATGCCATTCTGTAAAAGCCTCAACTGCTTTACAGAACTTGATCGCTGTGCCGAGGTCTTTTCCATCAAATCCCTGGTCAGCTTTAGATCATCATAAGCCTTTTGCTTTTGCATCTGAAGCTCCTCCTTGGATTGTCCAGATACAATAATGGTAAACAATACATGCACCAATATAAATGCCAAGGCTCTCCTCATCTCAACTCAGTAAAGGTGTATTTCCGGGGATTAACGTCCATCTTTATCTTTATATCCCTATTTATGGTACGCTCTCCTCCTTTGGCGATTATTTCAAATTCTGTAATCATGAAATTTGAATAAATTTTAAAAGCACCCTCCAGCCTTTCCCCCATTAAGTATCTATCCGTTTTCTGGTGGTAAAACTCAAAAATATTCATATTAAGATCAACACGATTTAAAATTATACGCTTTTTAATATAGTTTTCGTCAAACTCAAATACGATGTTGTTTTGCAGATCGTCTTTCCCAAGCTGCAGATCATCACATAAATAACAGTTGGCAATCAGGTTTTGCAGATCACTAAAGCTGACCGGGTACTGATACCCAAACTTTCTTTGTAAAGGAGCTCTGTATACAATTTTATTCATGCGATCGATGACTTTAATAGAGTCATGCTTAACGGAAGCCCTTAAAATCTCATATCCGCTATTAACAGCCGAAAGATAGATAATGGAGTCCTTCTTTGAATAAAGAGTAAGATTCACCTCATAGCGTTCATTGTCATAGGTCAGAATTGCTTCTGCCTTTTTAATCAGAATATTATGAACGGTATCGCTGCCATTGCAATCTTGTATCAGTCCTTCCATCCCGTGTAATTCGGGCTCTTCCGGTTTCAGCGCCTCTTTCATTACACCGCATTCACTGAGTAATACCAGGGCAAACAACAAAAAAATCACCTGAAATTTACTCATATTCCCTTGCCTTAAGCTGATCAATTTTATCTTCTAGCTTCTCCTTGTCTCCTCCTAGTATAATTGCTTTCAAATAGTAGGATGTGGCAATTTGATAGCTCTCAAGAGCTTTTTGTATATCGCCGGCATGTTCGTTTACTTCCGGATCATTCTCTCCGCCCTTATCCAGAGCAAAAAGAATAAACTTTTCAGCCTCTTCGTATGATTCCAACTTAAACAGTACCCAGGCGTATGTATCCAGAAAAGTTGCATTATCCGGATTGTTTTTAACTACATCCGAACTCCACACCTTCGCCTTTTCAAGTTTTTCTCCCCTTTCTGCCAGGTAATAACTGTAATTATTCAGAAGCATATAATTATCAGGCTCTTCCCTGATCAAAGATTCAAATAATGAATCTGATTGCTCATAATCATCGATTCTGTAATAGGCTTCAGCTATTAGCATTCCTGCCTGTGAGGCATATTCCTGAGAAGAGTAACTATCTTTGTCAAGCCCTTGAAAATTATCAATAAGCGCATTGAATTCATTCGCCTGATAGAGGCCGATGCCTCTAAAAAATCTGATATCAGCACTATCGGGATACAGCTCCAGTGCTTTTTCGCATATATAAATTAGCTCCTCATTCAGGGCCGCGGCGTTGGCCAGCATTATGGTCTGCATATAGATATTATAGGTGCCCTTCTGAAGCTCCAAATACTTCTTTAAATGCATGTACGCCCCGGAATAGCCCTGGCTTTGAATATAAAAATCTGCAGCAAGCAAGCGGATATCGCTCTCCTCAGGATGAGTCTCCGCGAAAACCTCTATAACCGCACTCAATTCCGATGAATAGTTTGTAATATGGTCTTCCTCTGCAAGATAATAGGACAGGATAGCCATTTTCCGCTGCGCTTCAATCTGTGTACTGCCAAAAGATTTTGCCAGGTAGATATAGCTGTTTTTATAATCCCCCTGTTTCCTGTAATAGTCTGTCAGGTTTGTTAATGCAAATATATTCAGGCTATCCACCTCCAGGATTTCAAGATAATAGGAGGCTGCCGCACTTTCATCCCCGCTTTTTAAGCAGAGCTCTGCTGCCACAACTCGAAACTGTATTGCTTCAGGAAAGATTAACATTACCTTTTCGATTTCTTCGCGGGCCAGGTCATATTTCTCTTCGCTTTCATAGATGGAAGCTTTCAATAGAGTGATTTTTTCACTGAAACCCTTTTCTTTTTCGATCCTTTCCAGTGTTTTAATGGCCTTCCCGGATTTTTCCATAT
>JAUVIT010000330.1 GCA_030592605.1 Bacteroidota bacterium | reverse complement strand
GTAAGAGGGTTTCTGATCCTCGAAAAAGAAATTGGTGTTGTAGCTATTGTATTGAAAACCATTGTAGTTGAAATTTCCCTGGAAAAATAGCGGAATCTTTGCGGGATAATCAAATCTGAATCCCAGGATTACCCCATCATAGAAGCGGCCGAATTGTATGCTGCCCCGCAAAAGGGCGCTAACCTCAGAAATTTGCCTGTAACTAAAACCCAGGTAAGTCTGCGCCAATCCAGTAGTGGAAAAGAACAGCCCAAACCGGGCTTCCAGGGGAGCCTGTGGTACCACCCTGAGCTTCATGGTAAACAGGCTGTCTTCCGGCTTATACACTGCTCTTGGATAAATATAAAACAGGCTCTTATCATTGGCCAGTTTCAGGTACTCTTGCTTCATCTCATCTACATCCAGAATGGAATCTGATTGTCTTATGCTGGCCTCAACATATTCCTTCTGCTTTTCATTCAAGCCTGTAAATTCAAAGTCGTTGAACTTAAGTTCTGGAAGTCGTTTTTTGAAAAGCTCTCTTCTCATGGCTATTGCGGCAGTATCTACAGTCCTCTCGCTGACCAGCTCTTTAATACTATCCATCTTTTCAATAGTCTTTCTGTATCCCACCTCCACAAATTCATCCAGCTTACCAAAATCCAGCAAAGATTGTTTCTCCAGATCCATATCAAGCAACAGGCCCTGCTCCGGATCAATCTCATAACTGGAAGGTTTCATCACGATGTTCTCTATCTGGGCCAGAATATCAAATTCATCAGGAGGGGTATTTCCCATAGCTGCCTTACTCCCAATAATCACATCGGGATTAAATTGTTCAAGGACATGTTGCACCGGGAAATTATTGTAGATTCCTCCATCGTACATGATGTTTCCTTCCATCACGATGGGTCGGAAATAAAGAGGAACTGTCATGGAAGCCCTGACCGCCTGAGACAGGTCCCCTGTTCTGAAGACAACCTCCCTGCTATTGCTAATATCTACAGCATTACATAAAAATGGCACAAATAAAGAGTCAAAATCATAGCCTGCAGCTGCGCTGGCTCTGGAAAAAATCTCCATAAAAGCGAAGTCCATCAGGTAATTGGGAATAACGCTTAATGGCAACCTTGTTTTTGGAACGCTATCTTTCAGGTCGATGCCAACATTTAAAATGTCGGGGCCGGCTTCCTCTGCTTTGAAATAGTATTTGTACTCCTCTTCCAGTTTTCCACTCATCCAATAGCCAAACTCCTCCGAACTGATCAACTCTATCATCTCATCAGTACTCAAACCCATGGCATAACAAGCCCCAATTATAGCCCCCATGGAAGTTCCTCCTATATAGTCTATGGGAATTCCGTGCTCTTCCAGGGCTTTAATCACTCCGATATGGGCCAGACCCTTGGCTCCACCACCACTAAGAACAAGTCCCACAGACTGTCCCTGAGCCACAAAGGGAATCAGAGCAATTATGCTAAGTATGAAACACTTTTTCAACATTCATTCTATCTTTGAAGGACTATTCTATATTAAAAATACGTCAATTATGTTGAAGAATTATCTGATCGCCCCGATTGTTTACATAATGGTCTCTTTCATTTTTCTTTCAGCTCCGCTTAAGGCGCAGGAAGCGAAAAGTGAGCATATTATCAAATTCGAAACCAGCAAAGGAGATATGCTAATCAAGCTCTATAATGAAACTCCTGCGCATCGCGACAACATGATCAAGCTTATCAAAGAAGGGTTCTATAAGGACCAGCTTTTTCACCGGGTGATTAAAGATTTCATGGTTCAGGGGGGCGATCCTCACTCCGTTGGTGCCGAAAAAGGCCAACGTTTGGGTTCGGGGGGAGCTGGGTATACGGTTCCTGCTGAATTTCATAAAGACCTGATACATAAAAAAGGGGCGCTTGCTGCAGCCCGAAAAGGAGATTCGGATAATCCGGACCAGGCTTCAAGCGCATCCCAGTTCTACCTGGTGCAGGGCAGGGTTCTGACACCTGAAGAGATTGATATCCTGACCCAAAGGGGAGTAGCAAGCTTTACCGAGGAGAGTGTTGAAATTTACATGACCCTTGGCGGGACACCACACCTGGACGGATCATATACCGTTTTTGGTGAAGTGATTGAGGGCCTGGAGATCCTTGATGCCATTGCCGCCAGTCCTTGCGATGCCTATGACCGGCCCATTGAAGATGTAATCTATTCCATTACCCTCATCAAATAAGCGGGTTTTTTATACTTTTGTATCTCAAATTCAAATAGATATGCTTCAAAATATAGATAAGCTCCTTGAAGAGGCCAGGCAGTTCAAGGCCGAAACAAAGGAGGATATTGAACAGTTCCGGATCAGATACCTGGGTAAAAAGGGAGCTCTCTCGGATTTGTTCAAGAACTTCAAGGAGGTCCCTGTCGAACAAAAGAAAGAAGTGGGGCAAAAGATTAATCAGCTGAAGCAATTCGTTAGTGAGAAAATAGATGCTTTAATAGCCGGCCTTTCTGATGATGCCGGTACCGGGGATACCCGCGATCTTACCCTGCCCGGTCCTCCGGTCCAGGCCGGGGCAAGACATCCCATCTCCATCGTTCGAAACGAAATCATATCTATTTTCGGCCGTCTTGGATATACCATTTCAGAAGGTCCTGAAATTGAAGATGACTGGCACGTATTTTCGTCTTTAAACTTTCCGCCGGAACACCCCGCACGCGACATGCAGGATACTTTCTTCATTGAAAAGGATCCCGATATCCTGCTCAGAACTCACACTTCTTCAGTACAGGTAAGGGTCATGGAAAAGGAGTCCTTGCCCATACGCACTATATCTCCCGGCAGGGTTTTTAGAAATGAAGCCATTTCGGCCAGGGCTCATTGTATTTTCCACCAGGTTGAAGGTCTCTATATTGACGAGAACGTTTCTTTTGCAGACCTGAAACAGACCTTGCTATATTTTGCCCGTGAAATGTTTGGAAAGCATGTGGAGATTCGTCTTCGCCCTTCCTATTTTCCATTCACTGAACCCTCAGCGGAGATGGATATCAGCTGTCAGATCTGTGGCGGAAAGGGGTGCAATGTTTGCAAATACACCGGCTGGCTGGAAATCCTTGGTTGCGGTATGGTCGATCCCAATGTTCTGGAATTCAACAATATTGATTCTAAAAAATACACTGGATTTGCTTTTGGCATGGGCGTCGAACGGGTTGCCATGCT
>JAUVIT010000294.1 GCA_030592605.1 Bacteroidota bacterium | reverse complement strand
AATCAGCTGCCTGTATCTCCTGGGCCATCTTGTACATCATTCCCGAGGTTTCCCGGATCACATTGGGCTTCTCGCATACCGTAACACTCTTATATCCGAACTTCCGTGCGTATTCGAAAGCAGCTCTCAGAATTCGCTCGGTGGCTTTTTTGGTGAAGATCCGGGTGGAGATAGAAAGCTCTTCCACGGGAACATCACCAAAGTTCTTTACAAATTTGGGGTGGGTGGAGAGGCCCTGGTAGACGATATCGGGCGGATTGCTCCATTCCACACCGCCATAAAGTCCTTCGGTATTCTGTCGGAAAATGGCCACATCTACTGCTGGTTCCTCAATGGTATCACCGGCTCCCCGGCGTATGAAGTTAAGCGGATTTCCTGTATATGTGCGGCATGGCCTGATACATACATCCAGGTTGAAATGTTGCCTGAGTCCCACAATTGGACTGGAATAAACCAGGCCTTCATCCTTCAAAGCAGGATCCAGTTCCGCGGCAGCAGCATCTTTGGGCTTGCTGGTAATGGCCCCGAACAGTCCGATCTTATGTTTTTCCAACAGGGCGATGGTGCGATCAGGCAGGGGGTTTCCTTCTGTTTTCCAGAATTCCCAGCCAATATCTCCTTCCACATAATCTGCCTTAAATCCGGCGCTTTCCAATACTCTAATGGTCTCTTCAAGTACAACCCTCCCGATGCCATCCCCGGGAAGTGCTACAATGGTTCGTTTCTGCATGTTCATAAACAGTTTAGCGTGAGGTAGTAGAAATGTTATCTTTGCGAAAGTAGATATTATTATATCTCTTTTGTGCCTGAAGAACATATTTGAGATAAAAGATATTGCAAAACATAAAGCCAATTATTCAATCCGTTTATGCAAAAGATAAGCGAGCTTAATCCTCGAGAGGTCTGGACTTATTTCAACCAGATTCTGGCTATTCCCAGGATATCCAAAAAAGAAGATCAAATCATCGCTTACCTGATCGGGTTTGCGGAAATACACAAGCTGAAATTTAAACTGGATCCGGTGGGTAATATCCTGATTTCCAAGCCCGCAACAGTCGGCATGGAGAACAGGAAGGGAATTATTCTCCAGTCTCATGCCGATATGGTGGGGGAGAAGCATGCTGAGGTGAATCACGATTTCGATAAGGATCCCATCGAAGCTTATATGGAAGATGGTTGGGTCAAAGCCAGAGGAACCACCCTGGGAGCCGATGATGGCATCGGAATTGCCGCTTCACTGGCTATTCTGGCATCCAAGACCATTGAACATGGTCCCCTTGAATGTCTCTTTACCATTGATGAGGAGAGTGGTATGACAGGGGCCCTGGGCCTGCAACCCGGATTTCTGCAGGGTAAAATATTGCTGAACCTGGATTCGGAGGATGAGGGTGAAATTTTTATAGGATGTGCAGGAGGAACCGATACCTTAGCCACTTTCAAGTATAAGACCATCAGGGTCAAAAGGAACTGGGAGGCTTTACGTGTACGTGTGGGAGGATTGCAGGGTGGACACTCCGGGGATGAAATTCACAGGGGATTTGGAAACTCCATAAAGATCCTGAACCGCTTCCTCTGGAATGCCGATCAGCGATTTAAAATCCGGCTATCTTTCATCTTTGGAGGAAAGGCCAGGAATGCCATACCCCGTGAGGCTGAGGCTTTGATTATGGTCCCCGCAGGCACCCTGGAGCTGATCCGGGTCTATTTTGAATCTTTTGTCCAGATCATGAAGGGAGAGATGGAGACCATAGAGCCCGACTTTACCATGACCATCGAACAGGAGGGAATTCCTGAGTTTGCAATGCGCAGGAAATTCCAGCGAAAGCTTTTTAATGCCCTCTATGCCTGTCCACACGGGGTCATTGCCATGAGTCAGGCTATACCCGGTTTGGTGGAAACATCCACCAACCTGGCCTCCATCAGACAAGTGGGAGAGGACTCGCTGGAGATTGTGACAAGTCAGCGCAGCAGTGTGGAGTCGGCCAAGCAGGATATTGCTGATCGCATGGGATCCCTCTTCAGGCTTATGGGCGCAAGCGTCAGGCATTCAGGGGGATATCCTGGATGGAAAGCCGACACTTCTTCAGAGGTTCTTAAAATATCAGAAAAGGTATATCAGGAGCTTTTCAGTGAGGAACCCGATGTAAGGGCGATCCATGCCGGATTGGAGTGCGGACTCTTTTTGCTGAAGTACCCCGACCTGGATATGATTTCATTTGGTCCCACTATCAAAGGTGCCCATACACCGGATGAGCGAATCCAAATAGATACGGTTGACAAATTCTGGCGCTTTCTCCTGGAAATGCTAAAACAGTCTCCAAAGAGTAGCTGAAAGCTGCAGCACGCAGAGCCGCCCAACTATTCTACCGCTTCAAAATCGTTTTTGTATACACCACAGACCGGACAGTGCCAATCCTCCGGAATATCTTTAAAAGAGGTCCCGGGAGCTATACCGCTATCGGGATCTCCCTCTTCCGGATCGTAGACATAGCCACAGACTTTACACTGGTATTTTTGCATTGTTGGGGTGCTTTAAACTTAATTGATTCGTTTTATTCCGATTCTCCCGGCCAACAAGATCAACGATCCTGTAACCACCTCGCCTGATTCACGGTCCAGCTCTGATCCGCCCATGCTGTGGGGAATCAGGTAGACTGCCAGCATAACCAGTGCTGCTCCTATGGCCAGCCACTTGCCATAGGACTTCTTTCTCAGGAACCAGGCCAGCAAGAAGGCAATCAGAGCAAAGAGCACCTTGTTATCGGTCATATCTTCACCCAGTGGCCATCCGGTCCATAATTGACCAAAGGAGTACTTCTGAACGATGGGACCCAATATAAATCCACCGATCAGCAGAAAGATGATGGTGACTCCCATATGCTTTTTATAAGAAGGGATATTTGCGAAGGCAAAAATAATGGTGGCCATGGACCATATTACGGTCAGAATCATCATCAGCACATGGGGAATCAGGGCCCAGGCAGGCACATCTCCCCTGAAGCGAATGACCACATTCTCGTTATCATGCAAATCAATAAGTAAGCCATCTGCCATCAATTCCAGGTGGTATTCAATTTTACCTGCTGGAGGTTGGTGGGGGAGGCTTGAAACCAGAAGATCTCCCTCTCTTACCATTTCCTGGGTACTCCAGGGATTTTCTGAAGGGAAGAGTCGCCAGACCAGATTAGCAGAAAAGGCTTCGGGAAGCTCAATTTCCACCGGGTAAGCGCCAGGTCTTCCATTATTGGAACGTGGAAGGGAAAATCCATATTCCTTGTTCTGATAAGTTATTTCATATTTCTTTGGGTATGTGGGCCCGGTCATCCGCTGGTAAAACATGGCGGCCAGCGAGATGATCACTGCGAGCACCCAGAACAATACTTTTTTCAGCATCATAATGCAATATTTATTTGTATTTAGATTTTTACAAGCAGGTCGATGAGGTCGTCGTCGCGTTTTACCTTAACCACAATGGACATCCCCTCTTTCAGATCTCCCAGCCGACTCATGTAGTCGTATACATTTCCAACACTCTTGCCTTCAATGGAGACAATGATATCTCCTT
>JAUVIT010000333.1 GCA_030592605.1 Bacteroidota bacterium | reverse complement strand
ATGTGCAGGATGTGCAGCCGGACAGGTGGGCCAGAATGGACCTGGTGAAATTACAGTAAGCACAGGAAACCGGAATTTCCCGGGGAAACAAGGGCAGGGCGAAGTGTACCTGGCCTCGCCTTCTGTGGTGGCAGCATCGGCGGTGGCAGGTTATATAACTTCGTCGGAGAATATCCCTAAGAACCCTGAAAAGAGAAACTATACAAGTTCTGCCACGGGGGCAAGCAAACAAAAAAAGGAGACTGACT
The DNA here is from genome assembly GCA_030592605.1 of Bacteroidota bacterium. GTDB lineage: Bacteria > Bacteroidota > Bacteroidia > Bacteroidales. Next base: position 2,887 of record JAUVIT010000333.1, on the reverse strand, counting down.
TCGCCACTGCCTCTGGCCGTCCCACTGAAATAGAAGGCAGGGCCTGGTTTATTCCCATGGATAACATCGATACCGATATGATCTTTCACAACCGCCATCTCTCCATCACGGATATAGACGAGATGGGACAGTATACCTTTGGAAACCTGGCAGGCTATGAGGATTTTGCACTTAAGGTAAAGCCGGGTGATATTGTGATCACAGGAAAAAATTTCGGATCGGGAAGTTCACGTCAGCAGGCTGTGGACTGTTTTATTTCCCTCGGTGTACAATGTGTGCTTGCCGGGTCCTTTGGTGCGATTTATGAAAGAAATGCAATCAATGCCGCTTTTCCTATTGTAAGCTCCGATCAAATTGCATCTCTTCAAGTGGAAGATGGGGATGTGATAAAATTACACTTCGAAACGGGTGCCATAGAGAATGTAAGTAAGAAGATACGACTTGAATCAGCTCCATTTTCCGATGTGCAGATGGAGATTTATCAGAATAACGGACTGTTTTAAAAATTAAGACTATGAGATTGATCATTCCGGAAGGGTACAAATCCCTTATTACATTGAAGGAGACAGAGAAAATTCTCCAGATGTTAAAGGACCATTTTGAGGCGGGCTTATCTGCCGATTTCAGATTGCGCAGGGTTACCGCCCCACTCTTTGTACTGAAAGGTACCGGTCTGAATGATGACTTGCACGGTTTTGAAAAACCGGTGGTTTTCCCCATCAAGGATATGCGTAACCAGGAGGCAGAGGTAGTTCAATCACTGGCCAAATGGAAGCGGATGATGCTCAGGGACTATGATATCAGTCTGGGATATGGGATCTACACCGATATGAATGCACTCCGGCCCGATGAAGAGCTGGATAACCTGCATTCACTCTACGTGGACCAATGGGATTGGGAGAGGGCTCTTTATTCTGAAGAACGCACTCTTGAGACCCTGAAAGACGCTGTTAAGAAGGTATGGCAAAATATTAAACGGACCGAGTTCTTTATCCATACCTTCTATGCGAGTATTGATCCGGTACTGCCGGAGGAGATCACCTTTATACATTCGGAACAACTTTATGAAATGTATCCTGATCTTTCTCCAAAGGAGCGGGAGAATAAGATCGCTGAAAAGCATGGAGCTGTCTTTATTATCGGGATAGGCTATGATTTGCCAGATGGAAAGCCACACGATCTGCGGGCTCCGGACTATGATGACTGGAGCACCGAAACGGACTTTGGTTACCGGGGACTAAACGGGGACATCATTGTTTGGAACGAGATACTGGAGTGTGCAGTGGAACTAACATCCATGGGGATCAGGGTGGATAAGACAGAGCTGATGACCCAGCTGGAACTGACAGATAAACTGGAAGATGCAGAGCTGCTTTTTCACAGGAGACTCCTTAATGAAGAGCTTCCTTCCTCCATGGGTGGTGGAATTGGTCAGTCCAGGACAGCTATGCAGTTGTTGAGAAAGGCGCACATCGGAGAGGTACAGTCAGCCATCTGGCCCGGCGAAATGGTCGATCATTGTCGTCGTTCAGGCATACAACTCATTTAGCCGCTCCGAATTAATTTACTAACTAATTAACTCTTTTCCCATGCCCTCTACTTTTGTTGAGAAGATTTTCAAGGCGCCTGCGGGTTCCATTGTGTTTCAACGTCCTGACCTGATTCTGACCCATGACAATACCGGTAGTATTCGTTCAACTTTTGAAAAGATGGGAGGAATGGAAGTTCATGATCCTGAACAGCTTGTGGTGGTGTTGGATCATAATGCACCTCCTACCAATGCAGCCCTGGCAAACAGCTACCAGGCGATTCGTGATTTTGTAGGTGAACAGGGAGTGAAGAAATTTCATGATGCAGGAAGTGGTATCTGTCACCAGATCATGGCCCGCTATGCTCTACCTGGAATGGTGATTGTAGGGAGTGATAGTCATACCTGTACCGCTGGTGCATTCAATGCCATGGCTGCCGGAATTGACCGTACCGAGGCCGCAGGTTTGTGGTTGCGGGGAGAGACCTGGTTTCGGGTTCCTGAATCACTGAAGATAAGCCTGACAGGCCTTTTGAATCAAGGGGTTTACGCAAAGGACCTGAGTCTCTGGATAATCGGGATCCTGGGTTCGGCCGGTGCCAATTATATGTCCATTGAGTACCATGGAGAAGGGGTGAAGACCCTGAGTATTGCTGAGCGGATGACCCTGGCCAACCTGGCATCCGAAATGGGGGCCAAGAATGCTGTATTTCCCAGCGATCAGGTTTTGCACGCTCACCTTGGAGAAAAAGCTAATGGAGTATGGGCCGATGAAGGAGCTGTCTATGGACGTGAGATTGAGATCGATTTGGGAGAAATTTATCCATTGGTGGCTGCACCACACCATGTGGACAATGTGATGGCGTTGGCTGAGGTTGCCGGACTGGACATACATCAGGGAATGATCGGTACCTGTACCAATGGCCGGATTGAAGATTTGCGTGAAGCTGCTGCCATGCTCAGAGGAGAAAAGGTCAAGGCAGGTGTTCAGTTGCTGGTGATTCCCGCCTCCCGGGAAATATACCTGCAGGCTATTGAAGAGGGCCTAGTTACCATATTTCTGGAGGCCGGTGCCAATGTCTTAAGTTCATCATGCGGACCCTGTCTTGGAACAGGGCAGGGGATACCGGCCGACAAGCAGCGAGTGATCTCCTCAGCCAACCGAAATTTCCTGGGAAGGATGGGGAACAAGAACGCCGAAATATACCTGGCTTCACCGGCTGCTGTTGCCTTGAGCGCTATCAAGGGTAAGATTAGCGATCCAAGGAGCGCGGGTGGCGCTGAGAAATTTCCATTCAGAAAGCAACAATCCGGAAGCCTAAGCATTGAACAGGGAGAGCAACGAAGGCACAAAGGGGT